>DATMXP010000039.1 GCA_035561515.1 Terriglobales bacterium
CTCCTCCCTGAAGAGTCGGTGGTAGCTATAGGGATTCTTCCCCTTCCGCTTCACTTCGTTTCAGCGTCAGGGTCAGAATGACAAAAAAGAAAAAACAAACGGTGGTGAAACGGGAAATTCGTCTTCACCACCTACATTTTCAGGATAGCAAGTTGGGTGGGGGCAACATGCCACGGTTTTGAAATTTATTTTGCGAGTGTTTTCAAGATGTTGCGGGGAAAAGGGCGTCGTGACCCCCTTGACAAGTTCCGGAGGGAGCAATTGGTAATTGGGTAATTTGTAATTGGGTAATTTGAAAGAACTAGCTGTGAACGGTGGTGGTAGTCCGGCCCTTTCGGCATAAACGCCGAAAGGACCGGCCACCCAGGTCAGTCTAACGCGAAGGTTCGGCCATCCACCTTCACCTTAGGGCGACTGCCAATGGAATTTGTCCATAACCCGACCACTAGAATCCAAGGACACCGTCCACCAGCTCACAATTTCAAACGGCGGGTAGTAAACGTAATCCTTTGCACAGTTCGGGTCTTTGGCTAGACCCTCACACGGCTTTATCTTCCCAGGAGTACCAAGAATAGCGATCACTTCAGGTGCGGTCATCCCGACCCGAACCCTGTCGATTCCGGAAGTAATCCGCCGATGCTTCAGGTAGAGTCCGCCCACCCAAAGGAGCGCGACGACCACTGCCGCGATGGCTAACTTTCTGAGCATCACACCAGCAGTTTACCTCTGCCTGATGAAAACAAGCAGCTTTGTAGAATTGTTCCAAGATCAAAAAAAGCGGACGCGAAGGTGGGCACGGAAGCGATATAGCTGGTGCGGTACGTGGGCCAACGGTCTGGTGAACTGTTCTTAGCTCAGTTTACGTTTAGGCTTACGAGCAGTCCTCCAAACGGCTCGAACGTCGCGTAGCACTTCCCATTGTTGCCTTGAGTCTCTCCATCCAGCCTCCATTCGAAAAACGCTTGGTCATCGAAGTTCGTCATTTTGGCGACAAACGACGCCGTTTCTGGCTTCAAGCGGCAGTTTGAGTAGGAGGTTATAGCTTTGTACGGAATGTTCCGAAGGAGTTTCTGGAGAGCATCAGGCCCGTACTGAGGACCGAGGGTTCTTAGATACGTCAACGCGTCTTCGTTCGTCCAATGAATTTCGGAATTAAAGTGTGCTTTAGCCGCCCGCCATTGCCTATAGTGGCTGCCATCGGTTACTTGAAAATCCTTCACGTATATCCGGTTTGCCGATCGCGCTGTGTAGAATCGTGCGGCTAGCCAATTCGGACCGGATGCGAGTTGCTCACCGCAACTGGGTAAAGTAGCTTTGGTTCTGTCTGTAGGGAAGCTAGTGCCCGACATGAGACAGTTCTGGATTGTCAGACGCATCTGAGATCCCCCAGTAGGGGGTCTTTTGCCGCTAAAAAATGAGGTTACTTGCACTTGTCCCGAACCGAGATTCTGGGTGGGGTAAACTGCGTACAGAAAACCAACCATTTCATCGAGCTGATCCAAGGAGTGAGCCGGCTCCTGTGCATGGGCGGCTAAGCATAGAAGCCCAGCAGCTAAGAGCGTCGAAACAACATTTCCTGATCGCCTAGTAAACATCATTCAGCCTCAACGATGGATTTCCGTACACCTTCCACTTTTGATTCTCATCTTTATTCGTCTCGTCGACTTCCTTGACACGGTTTCCGGCGATTAGCTTGTCGAGTATCGCTTCCCACCGGCTAGCAGAGCCTCCCAATGGAACCTCGCTTCCTGTTTCCCGAGACACTGCGCAAGGAGAAACAATTCGTATCGCTTTGGGCTCGGGAAGTTCGGCTGACGCGATAACAACTTAAGGTCAGGAAATGTTTGACCTAACTGGTAAAACCGCACGAGACCCCGAGTCATGGCAGAAGGGTAGTGAACGCGTGCGTTTGTGTCGGTGACGCACAACCCTCCGGGGAAGGGAGTACGGTGATCTCCCACCCTTCGGCTTCGCTCAGGGCAGGCCCTTAACGTCTCAAAAGACGAGACGTGAAAGTGGGGCACGGAAGCCGTATAGCTGGTGCGGTACGTGGGCCACCAGCCCCCCTGAGGAGGAGTCAACGCTCGAAGACTCTTACTAGCGTGAACGTCGGTGGAATCCACATCTGCCAACTGCAGGCAGATATGGGGCACCAGGCACAAACTACTCACCCTTCCCAACAACGGGGAAGGATGGGGCACCCTCAAGTGTGTGTCGATTGAAAGGGACCCGTGCGCCAGCCGCCCTGTGGACTAAAACCGATGTAAATCAGCAGTTTGACGCTCGGTTACGTGATACGCGTCACAGCAGCGTTACGTAGGTATGACCATTATACGGACGCCACCGATTCCCCTTGCTTGAGGCCCCAGACTAGCCGTAGTCGCCGGCCAACAGCGCCGCTGGTTAAAAGAGCGTGAAAAGTGCCGGAGTTAGCCAGGGCATTGTGCGGCATTCAGGAGGCATTCCCAATGAAAATGAGGCTGTTCTTACTTGCGCTCGTGGTAGCGCTGTTGTTTGTGCTGCCTGGTGCGGCTCAGACAGTGACAGGAACGCTCAGTGGGCGCGTGGTGGATGCACAAGGCGCAGTCATTCCCAATACAGGCGTGTCGATGCGTGGAGAAGACACCGGCCTTGTACGAGAAACGAAAACGAATGCGGAAGGTTTTTATACCTTCAGCTTTGTTCCCCTTGGCAAGTACAGCATTACGGCCAAGGCCACTGGCTTTACAACCGTAAAGAAAACTGGGGTTCTGGTTACCCTCAACACGACAACGACTTCCGATTTCTCATTGAAACCTGCGACGGTGGCGGAGACGGTCGAGGTGACCGGCGAAGCCCCATTGATTGAAACCACCGGCAGCGATGTGAAAGACACGTTCGACACAAGGACGATACAAGATCGTCCGCTGCCGAGCCGCAACATCATGACACTGGCGGAAACGGTTCCTGGGTTCCAGAACAACCCGGTTTCAGGCCAGAACAACCCGACGGCATCGTCCGGCAGCTCGGCTAACTTCAACGGCATTGGAACGCGCGGCACGACGTTCCAAGTCAATGGAGTGAACAATGACGATTCCTCGGAGAACCAGCACCGGCAGAACGTGAATATCGATTCGATCGCCGAAGTGCAGGTGCTAACCAACAACTACTCTGCCGAATTCGGACGCGGATACGGCGCGGTGATGCTGGTGCAGACGAAACAGGGCACCAACCTTTTCCACGGGACTGCATTCCTGTACGAGATCAACAGCCCGCTGGGATTTGCGAACAACTATTACGCGAACTTCAACAAGACACCGATTGCGAGCTGGAGACGTCACGATTATGGCGGCACCATTGGCGGTCCGGTGCTGAGCAACAAGCTGTTCTTCTTCGGCAGCTATGAAGGTGTCCGCAACGGCGGCGGACGCCAGAGCACGTACTCGGTTCTGCTGCCAAGCGAACGAGCTCCGAATGCGCTGGTAACCAACCCTGACGATCGGGCTTTCATTCAGAGCATCATTGACCGTTTCCCCAATGCAGCGCCGAACAGTCCGAATCTTTGTCCGGGATCTTCGACGGTGAAGGGCTCCATTGACGGTCTCAACTATACGAAGACGCCACCCTGCCGTGTTTATACGATGCCGATTAAATACAGCTATCCTTCGGAGGATTTGAGCGGGCGGGCGGACTGGAACATTAACGATCGGAACACGTTCTCGTCGCGTTACCAGTGGAGCCGACAGGAGACGAATCCGGGGACGGACTGGATCCTGGGGCAGGCTGTCGCGTATCACAACACGCAGCAGAACGTGGGTTTGACGCTGACGCATACCTTCAGCAATTACCAGACGGGCGAGTTCCGTTTTGCAATAGGTAGACGCGCAACCCTGGCCAACATCATGGCCGGCAACGATACACCGATCTTCCGGTTCGGCGGCACATACGGATCGATCATCGGCAACGCCGGCAACTTCCCGATCCTGCGGTATCAGACGGACTATCAGTACGTTTATAACCACAGCTATGAAGTGAACACGAAGTTGCGTTTGCGCTTTGGTTCGGATGTTCGCATCTCGCAACTGAATGACTTCTCGGACAACTACACTCGCGGCTACTGGTCGATGGGTGGTCCTGGCTGGGTACAGACGGCAGCCGGCGACAACTTTGAATACCGCGACGGATACTACAACTTCCTGCGCGGCGTGATGGTTGGCGGGTCATTCACGAAAGGGTATGGACCGGCTCGGCTCGGCAACCGTTTGAAGGAGTTCAACTTCTATGCCCAGGCTGATTATCGTGTAATGCCCAGCCTGACCTTGAACCTCGGCGTCCGGAACGAGTACGTCCGAGCGCCACGTGAAGTAGATAACCTTGTCGATTATGGTTACGGGGACATCAACGGTTTCGAGCCGCGTATTGGTTTCGCCTACAGCCCGCAGTTTAAAGAGGGCGTGCTGGGGAGATTAACCGGCGGTCCGGACCAGACGGTTGTGCGCGGCGGCTTTGGATTGTTCCATGGCCGGTGGTTCCAGTCGGCGTTCTCGCAAGGTGGCGCGAGTATTCGTTTCAATCCACCGAACGGAGCGTACATGGGATTCACGATGACAAGCGGTACAAGCATCGCGGATCCGACTGGCGGATTTACATTCCAACCAGGCCCACCGACGGGACGCATCAGTCCGGTCGCGGTGGATCCGAACCTTACCCTACCGTACGCGGAGCAGTGGAACCTGATGGTGCAACGGCAATTACCCGCGCAGACTGGGCTTAGCATTGCCTATGTCGGGAACCGGGGCATTGGGTTGCCGTTCATGAACATCTTGAACCGCGCACAGTTCCCGTTTGTGGCGCCACCAGTTAACCAATGGTCACCCACTGACCAGGCGAATGGCACTGCCGCGCGATGGGCGGGAGTAAGCTTCGATTGCATTGATCCGAACTTGTCGAGCACCACGCCGATCAGTCCGTCGCCGGGACATCAGTGCATTTCGCTGAGCCAGACGTATGCAAACTATCGCCGGCCTGACGCGCGTTACGGCGGTATCACGCAAATCAAAAACGGATCCTGGTCGTATTACCATGCACTACAGGTGTTGGTGACCAAGCGGCCAACGCATGGCATTAACTTCCAGGCTGCTTACACCTTCTCGAAGGCGCTGGATACCGGATCCGAATTCACATACATGGGCGTGGATTCCAATACGCCTTACCTGCAGAACGATTCGGCGGCATCGATGAAGGGATATTCGGTGTTCGATACTCCGCATCGTTTCACGATTACGTACGGGTATGACTTCCCATTCTTCAAGACGCAACAGGGCGTGCTTGGGCGGATCCTTGGCGGTTGGACCTGGTCTGGCACAACTCTTCTTGCGTCGGGAACTCCGTTCACCATCACGGCCGGCAGTTATGACCTGAATGCTGACGGTGTGGCGAACGACCGTCCGAACGTACTCGATGCTTCGGTGTATGGACGGTCGATCGACAACGGCCGTTACGTGCCGGGAACCAGAACCACCTATTCGCAATCCCAGGTGCCGGCGGACGCGTTCTTCCCGAACTACACGATGACGGTTAACAGTTTCGGGGCAGCGTTCAACCCGGGAATCAACAACAAGAACAACGAATACCGCAACGGCTTCCGTGCGGCCGGTCGCAACAACTTCGATATGGCAATCACGAAGAACCTAAAGATTAGCGAGGGCCATTCGCTGGTGTTGCGCCTTGACGCTTACAACGTCTTTAATCACCCGCAGTTCGGTTATCCAACTCAGGCGGTGACATCGACGACCTTCGGGCAGATCAGTTCGCAATTTGATTCCCGCGGGTTCTTCACCGACGGGTTTGGCGGTGCACGCTTCCTGCAAGCAGCGATTCGGTATCGCTTCTGAGAATGCCTCCTCTGTTTGCAATTGGTCGGGCCTGCTTCGGCAGGCCCGCTTTTACAGGTACGAACTTCCATATCAAGGAATAAGACACACTCTATGAACTTCCGCAGAGGACGCTCTCTTATCATCGCAATTACGTGCTTCATCGTTGCCGTATGTGCTCCGTGCGCGGGGAAGGTCCCGGACTCGAAAGTGGACAAGCCTGAGTTTCGCGCGATCTGGGTTGACGGATTTCACGCGGGAATTCGCACTCCGGAAGAAGCTGCCCAACTTGTGCTCGACGCGAAGAATGGGAACTTCAATGTGCTGATCGTGCAGGTTCGGCGGCGTGGTGATGCGTACTACATCAACTCGGTGGAGCCGCCGGTTGAAGATCCGCCGTACGACGGCAAGTTCGATGCGCTCGGTTCGATCATTGAGCTTGCTCATCAGCAGGGGATTGAGGTGCATGCGTGGATGAACGCGATGCCGGTCTGGAGGAATGCAGCTCCGCCAAAAAATGAGAGGCACGCATTTAACCTACACGGTCCTGGGGCAACCGAACGGAATATGTGGCTGACGCAATCTCCGGATGGGAAGGTGGTTTTCCCGGTGGGGTATTTCCTGGATCCGGGGAATCCGGATGCCGCAGACTACCTGGCTCGGCTGTATACAAATGTGGTCAGGAATTATCCGCGGCTGGACGGGATCCACTTTGATTACGTCCGCTATCCAGAAACAGACGAGAAGACAAGTTCAGGGCGGGGATCACCGGTTGGCTACAACCCAGCGAGTATTCAGCGCTTCCAGTACGCGACGAAACGGACGGATATGCCACAACCTGACGACGAGCAATTTATTCAGTGGCGTCGACAGCAAGTTACGCAGTTGGTCCGGCGCGTTTACCTGGAGGCGAAGGAGATCAATCCGCGCATACGCGTGAGCGCTGCGGTGATTCCGTGGGGACCGCCTCCGAAGAACTACAAAGATTTCGCCAATGTGGCGCCGATGCAGCGCGTGTTTCAGGACTGGTCGGGGTGGCTGAAGGAAGGGATTCTCGATACTGCGATTCCGATGAATTACGCGCGCGAGCAGGATCCGGTAACACGCGGATACTACGACGGCTGGATTCAGTATGAGAAGAAGAACCGGTTCGGCCGCAGCGTGGTGGTGGGAGTCGGCGGATATTTGAATGCGCAAGAGGACGTGGTGCAGCAAATTGAACGGACTCGAAAAGCTGCGGGCAAAAACACAGTGGATGGGGTGTCCATCTTTTCGTACTTTAGTCCGATCAAACGTGAACCGGTGACGAACGCGGACGCGACGAGTGTGCCACCAGTCGTGGCGCAGCAGGTAAGCCTCGCTGTCTTCAGCAAGGGCATTGGCTCAGCGCCGGCAGTTTTCTCGACCGCAGTGGCGGTACCGCGTCCGCAGTGGCTGGAGTCTCCCGAAACTGGTTGGCTTGCCGGAACTGTGCGCAAGGCGGACGGAACTCCTGTGGATGGCGCCGAGATTGAATTGCGTCGCGCAGGCGGATTCCCGTTGTTTCGTCGAACGATGCGGGTACTCACGGACGGCAACGGGTTCTATGGCTTCTCCAAACTGAAGCCGGGCCGCTATCTTGTTCGTCTGGCGCGGAAGAATAGTGTGAAGGTGGAATCAACGATCGTGGCGGCCGAAGTAGCGAGAACTGACGTGGTTGATCGGTGAAGAGCCGAGGGCTTTGGTTGCATTCGAGGTGACCGCAAGCCTTCTTCTGTTCTATTTTCGGCTGGGCGTGAGTGAAAGCATCCAGATGTTGCCGCGGGTTTCCGTGTGCTCGTAAATAACCTGCTTGCCGTCTGGCGAAATCTGCGGGTAACGGACGTAAGCGTTCTGCAGCGTATAACGAGTGAGAGGAGTCTCGGTGCGAGTGGCGACGTCGATGGAGTAGACGTTCCAAATTCCATCATGCTGAACAGCCGCAATCACTTGCCTGCCGTCCTTCGACCAACTGCCGGGCCAGTGCTGGCCGGAGTCGGAGGTCAATTGCGTTATATGGCCATCTTTTGCGGAAACGATAAAAGCCTGATCGTCATCTCTTCGTTTGGAGTTAGCGGCGATCTGAAGTCCATCCGGCGACCAGACGGGGAAAACAAGGACGTTCTTGCCTGACGTTAGCTGCTGCCGCGATCCGGTTTTCAGGTCGAGCGTCCAGAGATTCGTGGCGCCGTTGGCCGGCACCTGATAAACGACGAGGCGTCCGTCGGGAGAAACATCGAGAGAAAGAACGTTGGTTGAGAGTTCGGCGACGTTGACGGCCTCGCGCGTGTCTATGTTCAGCTTCTGGAGGTGGGTCGTGGTGGCTGCGTATACTTTGCCGCGTATCGAAATATAGACAATGTTCCTGCCGTCCGGGAGCCATTTGGGATGAATTCCTTCGGCGGTCAACATGGTGGCTCCCGTTCCGTCGCGGTTCACCATCCAGATTTCGCAGCACACCCCAGTACGCCAGGATGCAACCAGCACGCGTTGCCCATCGGGAGAGATCTTCGGCACAGTCGTGCGATCACCCATGCGCTGCCGCAACACTACAGGCTCGCCAAATTTCTTGCCGGTGGCTGAAATCGACCATATGCCGGAGCTTTGGGTCACACCGGAGTAAAGCAGCTTCGTACCGTCGCGTGACAGCGCCAGGTTTCGCACGCGCACGTCACCGGATTTCAGTTGTACAGGTTCGCCTTGTCCCGTGGAACCGTCCTTTGAGATTGGCATCTGAAACAGACCAAGGCCGGTGGGACTCATCATTCCGAAGAAGATGCTCGCGCCGTCCGCGGAATAGACCGGATCGAAGTAGATAGGGGCAGGTTTGCCGACAGGCTTCACTTCTCCGGATTGCACGTCAACGGTGAACAGCGTGGTGTGCGTTATGAGAGAAACGAAGACGATGCGCCGGCCATCAGGCGACCACGATGGCGCACCATGTCCGCCCTCGGGATTGCCGGCCGTTGTGATCTGGCGAGCATCGGTTCCGTCGGGCCTAACGATCCAGAGAACGGAAGGGGCGAAGACACCCGGAGCATCCGCTCCGAGGTCGTTGACCGGGCCAGACTGGAACGCTATCCATTTCCCGTCTGGAGACCAGGAGGGGTGCGAACCGAAGTGGGTGATGCGCCGAGGAGGACCTCCGAGCGAGGGGATTGCCCAAATGCCCTGGCGCTTGCGCGAGTGATAAGCGATGACCTGTCCATCGGGCGACCAGGCTGCCTGGATGTTCTGCTGGCCATCATCGGTTACGGGTAGCTCACGCTGAGCACCCTCGATCTGCTGCACCACAATTTCATAGCCGTGGCCGCGATCAACACTGTAGGCCAATCGCGTGGCATCGGGGGAGAAGGTTGGGTAGACGGCCAGATCGGAGCTGGTTGTGAGCTGAGCTTCCCGGGCAATCGAGACCCGCCAATCATTATTTTGCCGGAGGAGCAGATAGGCCAGCAGCAGGGCGACAAGGCAGACGGCCGTTAAGGTGATGGTAAAAAGCCTGAGTCGTGGATGTTTAGCCGGACTCGTGATCATCACGGGCGCCGGCTTGACGTCTGGTTTGGTCTCCGGTGTGCCGGTGCCGTTTCCGTTTGCTGGCAGGACGTCGGCGATGAAACGGTATCCGCGTCGTGGCACGGTCTCGATGTAGCGCGGGCTATCGGCAGAGTCGCCAAGAGCTTCACGCAATTTGTTGATAGCGGCGTTGAGGCCGTGATCGAAATCGACGAAGGTGTTAGCTGGCCACAGGCGCTCACGGATCTGTTCGCGGGAAACCACCTCGGCGGGGGTCTCCAGGAGCATCTCGAGAATTTGGATCGGCTGGCCGGAGATCTTGAGTTTCAAGCCATGCTTGCGCAGTTCTCTGCTGGAGAAGTCGATTTCGAAGGGACCAAACCGCGCATTTCCAGCTTTATGTATGTCCGGCATTCCTCACCACCAGCTCAGGTGCTCGAAGTTTAGCATTGACCGTGGCGTTTTGCCCCATTCAGGGACGAATGAGGTTTGAATTAACACCAGTCCTTTCAGCGGTTTGCCGAGTGAGGTGGATTTGCGGTCCGTATGAGGCGGAAACCATTGAGATAGGGGCGTCCCCAAAGCACCTTCCGTTGCAAAGGTGAGGTGAGTATGTGGGGAAAGTTAGGAATTGTGCTCGCACTTCTGGTATCCGCGGCAGCAGCCCAGTCAATCAGCTACCGGGAACTCCAGCCCCGTAGGGTGATGATCGTGGAGGCGGTCGTGAACGGACGCACGGCCAATCTTATTGTGGATACCGGCGCCGACCAGACGGTCGTCAGTCCCGAGCTAGCCGGATTGAACCAAGTAGACCTGGTGACGGCGCGCTTTTCGTCCAACGGTCCCGGATTGAGAGCGGAGGCGATTGTCCGCGAGGCCGACCTGAAACTGACTTCAGATCGCGGGTTTCGAATTCCGGTTATGGTGATGCGCCTGGAGAGCGTGTCGAAGATCTATGGTGTGAAGGTGGACGGGCTCATCGGTCAGGACCTACTCAGCCGATATGGCCGGGTCTCAATCGACTACAACAACAAGAAGATCGAACTAGGTGAGTGACTTCGGAATCCGATAGTGAAGCGCGTTGCGGGACCAGTTGTGCGCGGCACAGACGAGAATGTCTGTGCCGCACTTCTTTCCAAGGGACTGTGGTGGAACAAATCAGAAACGGAACAGGTACGACAGCTTCACAAAGATCTGGCGGCCGTCATTGAGGAACTTGTCGGAGCGGCCGTAGTCGCCGGAATTGTAATAAAGCGCGCGGTCGAGATTCTGCATGTTGCTGTTGTAACCCACATAGAGCGCTGTGCCCGGGTTTAGCAGGTACGTGAAAAGTAGATCGAAGTTCAGGTTCTTCCGCTGCGGCAGAGCGGCGAGAGTGGGGTTGGCGAGGGTGGCTTCGTACTGAGTGATGAAGCGTAGCGACATCTCACGCGTGAACTGCAAATTCCATTTCTGACGGAAGATGTGGTCGTTGAAGGCGACGCGACTGGTCTGCTGATCGGCGATGCGACTCCAAAGATACGTGTTCTCGACGGTGATGCCTTTGCCACCGCGCACGATAGCGTTGAACTCAAGATCCATAGCATCAGAAAGGCGGGGAATGCCATCCGGCGATGCGTAGTTGGTCTTCTGTCCCACGGAAAAGCCGCCATTCCAACGCATGACGCTGCCGCGTTTGAACCAGTTGATTCCATAACGATGGTGTGGATAGTCGCGGCTGGTGGTGAGTCCGCCGAAGTCGACCGGGCGCAGGCGTTCGTGTTCAAGTTCGACGAACGGATTTACATTACTTTGATTGGCGAAATTGAAGTTGTATTGGAGCCGGGCCAGGTAACCGGTCATCAGGCCGCTCTGGTCCCAGAGTAGTTCGCTGCGAAGACTTGGCCCATGAGCGACGAACGGATGCCCGTCGCCATACCTGGTGTAGGTACCTGTCGAAATCCAATGGCGAAGGTCGGGGCGTTCGAAGAATCCGGTGAGGGTTTCGAATCCCTCGGACACGTCGCGATAAGAAGTGGCGAGATCCCAGGTGCGGGTGGTGCGACGGATGATGCCGTAGGCGTCGTGACCGCTGAACGAGGTGCCGTCGTTGTAGGCGCTACGCGACTTCACTACCTGAAAGGACGTCTGCGTGTTTGGGCTGAAGCGAAAGTGTCCGTCGACGCCGCCGACGCGGTTCACGGTGGCGGAGCAGAACCGGCGCCCGCAATCGGTGTCGGGCGGAGAGTCGAGAGTGCGATCGGTGTAGAGAACGCCAAGCGTGTTCTCGCCGCCGAGTTCGCGGTTCAAGCGAAGGATTCCATATTTTGCCGAGCGATCACGAAGAGGATCGTTGTCGAGGACGACTTTGCCTGGTGCTCGGTCGTTCGCGAAGAGAGCACCGATCGCCCACTTACCAATTTTGCCGGTGGCACGTCCGCCGTATAAGGGGTCGGCTATGCGACGCGTGAACACCAGATTGATAGGCGTGACGAAGTAGCCGGAGTTTTCAATAAAGAACGGGCGCTTCTCGGGGAAGAAGGTCTCGAAGCGCTGATTCACGGTGACTTGCGGTTCGTCCGATTCGACCTGAGCGAAATCAGGGTTGATGGTGGCGTCGAGAACGAGGCTATTCTTGATGACGGCCTTGGCGTCGAGTCCGACGCGGGGATCGGCGGCCTTACCGGTGAAAGAGAGATTGCTAAGGTCGCGATTGTCGATCGACCGAAACGCACGGCCGACGAAGTAGGGATTCAGATAGATATTCTTGCCTGGCTTTACACCTTCCAGTCCCTTCAGTTCCGCCATGTCCTGAAAAGGTGGATATGGGCGTCCACGCTGAAAAGCAGGGTAGTACGACTGCTCATTTGCTCCTGATGCTGCGCGGTGAAAGATGAAACGCCAGGTGTTGTCGCCAGCGGAGCGGAACCGCAAAGTCTTGAAGGGGATCTCGATCAGGACCATGTAGCCCTTGTCGGTGACTTTCGCGTCGTCTTTCCAAATGCCGTCCCAGGCAAGAGAAAAATTCTGGCCTTGTGCGACGGTGCCGTCCTGCTGGATCCCCTTCGGGTTCACATAAAAGAGGTAGGCATTCTGCTGATCGGCAAAGGTGTCGAAGAAGAAGCCAATCTGATCATCATCGTCGACGTCTTCGCGGCGGCTCATGTGGGAACGGATGCGTTTCGGGTCGGTGTCGTGCGCGAGAAACACCATATAGAGGTTCTGGTCGGTGTATCCGAGGAAGACTTCCGTTGCTTGCGTAGGGAGTTTGCCAAACACAGGCTCACGGGTAACGAACTGATCCACCTTACTCATGGACTGGGCGAGAGGCGTAATTGGCTGGAGTCCTTCGAAATCCGAAAGCTTGGGCGCTGAGGAGATGCGTGGGATGTAAACGACGGGTTTGGAAGGTTCGGCGGTGGTGACGGTGTCGGCGGCAAACCCCTGGGGGCCGAACAAAAGAAACCCAGACGCGACGATAGAGAGCGCTCGAAGTTTACGGACTTTCACGGTGACCCCTCGGTTCAGAGGGACGAGCCATGCCCAAAATGGGAAGCGAGGGAGGGACGGATACCCCATTTCAGAGGAGGAACTGAGAGTAGCTGGATCGGGGCGATTTCCTCAGTTTTTTAGGGATTTGGCAAAAGCCCCAAAATCATTCCCGAAAAAGGAAAAACTGAACCTCGAAGGTAAACGCAAGATGTAGGGGTCACCATTTTTAAAAACACCAGAGCTGGTGCTCGTCCAAAGGCATGGATTTCCACACGTCTCACCTTGAAAAAAGTGATTGACAGCGCAACCTTTAGAGGTAGGATTGTGGTCGAAAGTGGTATAAAGTGGAGCAGTAGGAAGCTCCGGTGGGCAAGTCAGGCGGCCGATTCGCAATGAGTGGAGTAAGCGAACTGAGAACCGAAAACAGCCCGAAGTTGAGACCGGAAAGCGTCACTTTTACCTCTTTAAGGGGATTCGATGTTTCGCGGCAATCACCCAACCCGAGTCGACGAGAAGGGACGGATCAAGGTCCCTGCGGACTTCAAGCGGGTGATCGACGAGAAGTACGGCGCCAAATTTTACATCACTTCGATGGATGGGAAGGTTGCCCAACTGTATCCCTTCGAAGAATGGGAACGGATCGAGGCGAAGCTGAACGGGCTTTCGAACTTCAATCCGTCGAAGAAGCGGTTTTTGACGGTTACGAACTATTACGGCCAAGCCGTGGAAATGGACGGACAGGGCCGGTTGTTGTTGCCCCAGTTGCTGCGTGAGTCGGCGGCACTGAAGGGCGATGTGGCCGTTATGGGTTACCTGAATCACCTGGAAGTGCAGGTGATGGAGCAGGTGAAGGCGGAAGTGGAGCAGGGCTTCACGGAAGCCGATCAGAAGGCTTTAGACGAGTTGGGAATTTAGGCCCCTAGAGGGCAATGTGGCGGAGACGAAGTTCAGTCACATACCGGTTCTTTTAAAAGAAGCGATCGATTTCTTAGCCGTTCGGCGTGGCGGGACGTATGTGGACGCCACGTTGGGCCTGGGAGGTCACAGTTACGAGATCGCCAGACTGCTGGGGCGCGAAGGCAGGCTGATCGGATTCGATAAGGATCCGGCGGCGCTGGAGCGGGCACGGCAGAAGTTGAGCGATCCTCCGGCGGAGTTGAAAGGGGACTGGCCGGAGATGAGTTTCCATCACGGTTCGTTTGTGGGGTTGAGCGAAGTGATGGAAGCAAATTCGATAGACGGACTGTTGGCTGACCTGGGTGTGAGCTCGCTGCAGTTGGAGGATGCGAGCCGCGGATTCAGTTTTCAGGCGGAAGGCCCGTTGGATATGCGAATGAATCCGACGGTGGGGGACTCCGCCGATCAAGTGGTAAATCGCATGGACGAGACGAGTCTCGCGAATGTGATTTACGAATTCGGTGAGGAAAGGAGGTCGCGGAGAATCGCCAGAGCCATTGTTCGGGCGCGGCCGATAAGGTCTACGCAACATTTAGTAGAAGTGATATCGGCCGCGGCCCGGCCAATGAAATTCGAGCGAATTCACCCGGCGACGAGAACTTTCCAGGCAATCCGAATATTCGTAAACCGTGAACTAGACGATGTAAGGGCGCTGCTGAGTAGCGCGCCGACCGCGTTAAAGAAGGACGGCCGGGTGGTGATCATCAGCTTTCACTCGCTGGAAGACCGAATCGTGAAAGACGCGATGCGGGAAGGAGCGCAGAAAGGCTGGTACGAGGTGCTGACGAAAAAGCCGGTCACCGCAACGGAAGAAGAGATCGAAAGCAATCCGCGGTCGCGAAGCGCAAAGCTGAGGGCGGCGGCAAAGGTTTGATCCACAGCGGAGTGGAAAACACTGTGGGAGATGTGAAGAAGTGCAGGGCGCTGGAAATTCTGAAGGTGTAAGCGCCGACAAAAGATCTGCCAGGGAAGTAGGTAGGCCACGGAGGTGGCTCATGTTTAACGGAACGATGATCGACGACTTGATGAACATTGTGAAGCGCGCGGAAGAGCATGCGCGCACACCGGAGACGGTGGAGGCGAAGCCCCAGATGCCGCAGATGCAAATGATGCCGGGCTTCCTTTATGAAGTGGCGAATCAACAGGTTTGGTACGGAGTCGCGTAAATGGCTGCACCAGCGCTAGCAAATCCGGTGGGTACACAGACGTGGTCGCAGGAAACAGGGCGCCGCAAACAGCAATTCCAGAGCGGGCGTCAGTCCTGGGCGGTGACACCTGAGGTTTACTTCGCCAAGCAGATCGACAATTCACGGCTGGTGAAAGTGGACGATCCGAAGCGCAAGCGCGAGATGCGGATGTTCTCCGTCGCGCTGTGCATGTTGTTCGCGCTGGTGATGCTGTACGCGTGGCAGCACTTCAGTGCGATCGAGTACGGCTACAAGATCGAGGACCTGAAAGCGAAGCACGACAGCATCGCGGAAGCAAACCGGTTGCTGCGGCTGGATGTAGCGCAGTTACGCGATCCGGAGCGGATTGATGCCATCGCGCGGCAGATGGGGCTGCAATCGCCTGATGCGGGTCAGGTGATGCGGATGGAAATGACAACGGATGCGAATTCGGGTCCGGTGCTGGCGAGAATGTCGGACGTGGTGGTGGTGTCAACACCCTAGGTTTACTGAGTGGTCCGGGAGGTCAAACAGCCGATGCTTGACGCGTTCCCCCGAAGCGAGCAAGCAGCCGGGCCATGGTCTTGAAATGGCGGCTTACGAGCCGCCATTTGCTTGTTTAACCGCAAAGGCTGGTAAGCACTGCGAAAGATCTTTCTGGTTCAGAAGTTTCTGGGGCGACTGTTGGCAGGGAGTAAGTCATCATCGAATGGCGGCGCGACCAAGCGTCTTTATGTACTCGGGGGCATCCTTTTCCTCTGGGTGTTTGCAGTCTTCTTCCGCTTAGTCCAACTACAGGTCATTAAGTACGGCGAGTTCCAGCAACGCGCAGCGCGGCAACAGCAGCGCACGATCGACGTGTCGCCGCGTCGAGGCCTGATCTATGACCGCAATGGCCATGAACTGGCGATGTCGGTGAACGTGGATTCGGTGTTCGCGGTGCCGAGCGAAGTTCCCGACCAGATCAACACGGCGAACCTGCTGGCGGGCATCTTGAAGATGGATTCGAAAGACCTGCTGGCGAAGATGAAGGCTTCGCACTCGTTCTGCTGGATTGCGAGAAAGCTCGATGCCGACGTCAGCGCCAGAATTCGCTCGCTGAATCTGCGCGGGATCTATTTTCAGCAAGAATCGAAACGGTACTACCCGAAGCGGGAACTGGCGGCCCAGGTGTTGGGTTATGTCGGCATGGACGATGAAGGGCTTGCCGGCCTGGAACACGTGTACCAGGACACGATGGCCGGAAAACCCGGGACGATGATGATTTCCATGGATGCCCGGCGACGCCGTTTTGCGCGCGTGGAGAAGAAGCCCGAGGCCGGCGACAACCTGGTGCTGACAATCGACGAGAAGATCCAGTGGATCGTCGAGCGGGAGATCGACAGGGCGATGGAGGAGACCAAGGCCGTCGCAGCATGGGCGGTGGTCCAGAATCCGCGAACGGGCGAGATTCTGGCCTTGGTGAACCGTCCGACATTCGACCCGAACAGCACGAGAAAGATCACGCCGGCGATGTTGAAGAATCACGCAGTGACGGACGTTTTCGAGCCGGGATCGATCTTCAAGATTGTTACGTATTCGGCCGCAATGAACGAAGGGCTGATGAAGCCGACGGAGATGATCGACACCCAGGGCGGCGCGATTAACGTGAACGGACTGGTGATTCACGATCCGCACCCGGTGGGAACGGTAAACGCGACGGAGGCGTTCGCCAAATCGAGCGACGTAGCAGCAGTGAAAGCGGCGCTCAGGCTTGGGGAAGACCGGTTCTATAAGTACATCCGCGAGTACGGATTCGGGCAGCAGACAGGAATCGAGTTGCCCGGAGAAACGCGCGGACTGGCGAAGCCGACGAATAAGTGGTCGAAGGTTTCGATTGGCGCCATGTCGATCGGGCAGGAGATCGGTGTAACTCCGCTGCAGGCGGTGTCGATGGTGTCGACGATCGCGAACGACGGCGTTTACACGCCGCCGAGGATTGTTGCGGGCGTCATGAAGCCGAATACAACTGGGCCGCAGACGATTTCGTTCAAGCCTCCACAGACGCGGAGAGTGATTTCGACCATGACGGCGGCGCAGATGCGCCAGATGATGGAACAGGTGGTGCTCTTCGGAACCGGACGCCGGGCGATCCTGGACGGATACACGTCGGCAGGAAAGACGGGCACAGCGCAGAAAGTCGATCCGAAGACGGGCCGGTATTCGCATACAGATTATGTCGCGTCGTTCTCAGGATTTGCGCCGGTGAACAACCCGGCGATCAGCATTATCGTGAGCATCGATTCGGCCAAGGGGCTCCACCAGGGCGGCCAGATTTCCGCGCCGGTGTTTGCGCGTATCGCGCAGCAGGTGCTGGCGTATATGCACGTGCCGCACGACGTGGAGTCGAAGAACGACAAGCTGCGGATGCTGCGCGCGAAAGTGAAGGACGAAGAACTCGAAGAGAGCGGTCAGCATGTGGGAGAGCCGATCGAAGTGGCGCAGGACGAAACGCCTCCGGCCCAGCTTCCGACGAAGTCAATTTCGGCACCGATGCGGGCGGCGATGAAAGGTGCTCCGGCGAAGAAGGAGACAATCGCGCAACTGCCCCCTCCGCCAGATCCGGTGCAGCCGAATGGAACCGTGGTGCTGGACGTGGGCGGCGGCCCGACGGTTCCGTCGTTCCTTGGGAAGAGCCTGCGGTCGGCGATCGAGATGGCACAGACAAATGGGATTGAACTGAACGTGATTGGGTCGGGTACGGCACGGGAGCAGTCGCCTCCGCCGGGATCGCGGATGCCCGCGGGGGGACGGGTGGCGGTGAGGTTCAGCCGATAAGTCGACCCCCAAGTGCACCAAGGGACACGAGGTTGTTTTAGTCAGGTTCGTTCGTGGCGGTTGTGGTTATTTTGGCTTCTATAATCGCAGTGCATGAAATTCCTTCAAGTGTTAGACGGCGCTGAGGTCCTCTCGACGGGCGGTAATCCGGACGCTGTTAATCCAGAAATCAGTGGTGTTGAGTACGACTCGCGCCGGGTGCAACCGGGGAACCTGTTTGTCGCCATGAAAGGCGAAAGCACCGACGGAAATCGATACATAACCAAAGCGATTGAAAACGGCGCGGTGGCGGTGGTGTCGGATTCCACCGATGAAACCGGCGCTTTTGCAACAGGCGCCAAAGGGGCGGGCACCGATGGGGCACCCATTGCCCGAGTGGCGTGGGCGCGGGTTCCGCATGGGCGGAGAGCACTGGCGCGAGTGAGCGCGAACTTCTATGGGCGTCCGGCGGAGAAGCTGGCTAACACGGGTGTTACAGGCACAAACGGAAAGACCACGACTACGTTCCTGATCGAAGCCATCCTGAATAAGCATCGTGAACGAACGGTGCTGGTGGGAACGATTGAGTATCACGTGCTGGGGAAGGTGATCCCGGCTCCGCATACGACGCCGGAGT
Organism: Terriglobales bacterium; assembly: GCA_035561515.1. Taxonomy (NCBI): domain Bacteria; kingdom Pseudomonadati; phylum Acidobacteriota; class Terriglobia; order Terriglobales; species Terriglobales bacterium. The sequence continues at coordinate 18,411 of DATMXP010000039.1, forward strand.
CTCTGGAACTGAATCGGATGTTCGCCGAGGCGTTGGCGAACGGCGCGACCGAGACGGTGATGGAAGTTTCGTCGCATGCGCTGGAGCAGCAACGGGTGTACGGGATCCCGTATGACGTTGCGGTATTCACCAACCTCACGCGCGATCATCTCGACTATCACAAGACGATGGAGAGCTACTTCGCGTCGAAAAAGATCCTGTTCGAGGGATGCGGGACGGACAGGCCGCGCGTGGCGGTGATCAATATAGATGATGAGTACGGGCGCGAACTGGTGAAGTTCAGTAAGAAGAAGGGCTCCGAGGTGGTGACGTACGGGCTGGATTCCGGTGATTTCCATGCGACGAAGGTGGACATCGGTCTGAAGGGGACGCGGTTCGATATGGTGACGCCGAGCGGAGCGTTGCCCATGTGGTCTCCGCTGATTGGCAGGGTAAATGTGTACAACATCCTGGCGGCGAGTGCGGCGGCGTGGGCGCGCGGGTGTGATTCGGAGTTGATTACGACCGGTGTTGCGGCGCTGGAGAATGTGCCGGGTAGATTCCAGCCGATCCAGTGTGGTCAGCCGTTTACGGTGGTGGTGGACTATGCGCACACGGATGATGCGCTGAAGAACTTGACGTCGCTGGCGAGGGAGTTTGTGTCGAAGTCGGGCGGGAAGGTAATCACGATTTTCGGATGTGGCGGCGACCGGGATCGGGCGAAGCGTCCGCTGATGGGAGAAGCCGCGGGACGCGGGAGTGACTTCGTGATTGTGACATCAGACAACCCCCGAAGCGAAGATCCGTTGGCAATTATTGAAGATGCGAAGCCCGGCGTTAAGAAAACGGGAACAGAGTTCCTGGTCGAGCCGGATCGTCGAAAGGCGATCGACGTGGCGCTGCATCGGGCGCAACCGGGAGATATTGTGCTGATTGCCGGCAAGGGTCACGAAAAGACCCAGACAACGCGTGAGGGCGTGGCGCCGTTTGACGATGCGGAGGTCGCGCGCGAACTGATGCACGAAATGGGTTACACGAAAAACTTGGCGGGTCAGCGGGCATGAACCTTACGATCGGGCAAATTGCAGGAGTAGTGGGAGCTTCAGGGCAGTTTGACGTATCACGTTCGGTGAACGGGTATTCGATTGATTCGCGGACGGTCGCTCCGGGCGAGTTGTTTTTCGCCATCAAGGGAGACCGTTTCGACGGCCACGAGTTCGTTGCTGGAGCGCTGGAGCGTGGGGCTGCGGGGGCGGTGGTCCGAAAGGACTTCACAGGATCAGGCAACGTGTTGCGGGTGGATGATCCACTGCTCGCGTTACAGGTGCTTGCGCGAGAAGTGCGGAGGATGTGGGGTCGCACGGTGATCGGGGTAACCGGGTCCGCGGGAAAGACCACTACCAAAGAGGCCATCGCGCACGTGCTGGCGACGAAATACAAGGTGCTGAAGTCGGAAGGGAATCTGAACAATCACTTTGGGCTCCCTATGCAACTGCTGCGAATCCAGCCGGAGACGGAGATTTACGTCAGCGAAATGGGCATGAACCACGCGGGCGAGATCACGGCGTTGGCGAAGATCGCGGAGCCGAATGTGGGTGTGGTGACACTGGTCGCCCCGGTTCACCTGGAATTTTTCGATTCCATCGAAGGTATTGCGAAGGCGAAGAAGGAACTGGTCGATGCGCTGCCGAAAGATGGGGTGGCAATCCTGAATGCGGATGATCCGCTGGTTTCGAAGTTCAACGAGGGGCGGGCAGGGCGTGCGGTCTACTTCGGGACTAACGATCGGGCGGATGTTCGCGCAGTTAACGTCGTGGAGCATGGGGTGGAAGGGGTTGAGTTCGACGTTGTCGCGCAGGGCGAGCGAGTACCTGCGCGATTGCCGCTGGTAGGGAAGCATAACGTCCATAACGCGCTGGCTGCGGTGGCGGTCGGGCTGGAGCAGGGGCTTACGTTGAAGGATGCAGTCGGGGCATTGGCTTCATTGGTGCCAGCTGACAAACGCGGCGAGATTTTGGAAATTGGCGGCGCCACCGTGGTCAACGATTGTTACAATTCCAATCCGAAAGCCCTTCAGTCGATGGTGGATGCCTTGCAGGCGATGCAGGCAAAACGGCACATCGTGGTCGCCGGAGAGATGCTGGAACTTGGTCCCTCGGGCGAGCAACTGCACCGTGATTGTGGTCGCTACATGGCCGAGCGTGGCGTAACGGAGTTGGTGGGAGTCCGGGGACTGGCGAAGCCGATGGTGGAAGCGGCGGCGGCTTCGGGGTTGAAGGCGGAATTCGTCGAGTCGCCGGAAGAAGCGGGCGCATGGTTGGCAGCGAACACCAAGCCCGGTGACGCGGTGTTGTTAAAGGCATCGCGCGGCGTGAAGTTGGAGAAGGCACTCGAGGAGTGGAAGGGGCTGGTCAGTTGAACCGCTGCTTCGCCGTGGTGGACAGAAGTTAGGGGAGAGAAGGAGATAGCGTTTGCTCTATTGGCTGCTGTACGAAGTCTTATTTCATTACTTCACTCCCTTTCGCATTTTTCGATACCTGACGTTTCGCACAGCATTCGCCAGTCTTACGGCGTTGTTCATGGCGCTGATCATCGGGCCGGCGATTATCCGTAAGCTGCGTGAATTCCAGATCGGGCAGTACATCCGCGAAGAAGGTCCACAAGCACATCAAAAGAAGGCCGGAACGCCGACTATGGGCGGAGTGTTGATTGTGGTGTCGTTCCTAATCCCGACACTGCTGTGGGCCGACCTGAGAAACCAGTATGTCTGGCTGGCGATGCTGTCGACGCTTTCGTTTGCGTCGATCGGGTTCGCCGATGATTACCTGAAGATGAAGCACCGGCGGAACCTGGGGCTAACGGGCCGCACAAAGCTGATGCTGCAGATTCTGACTGCGGTGGTGGTAGCGGTGGTGCTGATCCTGTTCCAGGCACACGGCGATTATTCGACGCACCTGATTGTGCCGTTCTTCAAGAAGTTCAAGCCGGACCTTGTAATTACGCCGTTGTTTTCGGTGTGGCACTTGTGGCCGATCGCATTTTTGCCATTTATCGCGTTCGTAGCGCTGGTACTGGTGGGATCGACAAACGCCGTCAACCTTACCGATGGGCTTGATGGCCTGGCGATCGGATGCACGGTGATCGCCGCGGGGGCGCTGACGGTGCTCACGTATGTGAGCGGTCACGCGGTGTTCGCGGACTACCTGGAATTGCAGAAATTGCCGCAGGTAGGGGAGTTGACCGTCTTCTGCGGGGCCATGGTGGGCGCGAGCATTGGGTTTTTGTGGTACAACGCGCATCCGGCGGAAGTGTTCATGGGTGACGTGGGCTCGCTCGGGCTCGGCGGCGCGATCGGGACAGTGGCAGTCATTATCAAGCAGGAACTGTTGCTGCCATTCATCGGCGGTGTGTTTGTGATCGAAGCTGTGTCGGTGATCCTGCAGGTTGGTTCCTACAAGCTAAGGAAGAAGCGCATCTTTAAGATGGCGCCGCTGCATCATCATTTTGAACTGATGGGCTGGAGCGAGTCGAAGGTGATCGTGCGGTTCTGGATTGCGGCGCTGATCTTCGCGCTGTTTGCACTGACGACGCTGAAGCTGAGGTAGGCTGGTAGCGAGTGCTCTTATGACGAATTCATTGGATGTGAATGGCAAGCGAGTGCTGGTGGTCGGCCTGGGGAAGTCTGGTGTCGCGTCGGCGCTGTTCCTGAAAGAGCGTGGCGCGAAGGTGTCGGTGTCCGATTCGAAGAGCGAGGCCGAACTGCACGAGCATATTCCGGTGCTGTTGGATAACGGAATTGCCGTGGAGACCGGTGGGCATGGTGAACGGACATTCCAGAAGCAGGACATGATCGTGATTTCTCCGGGAGTCCCGGTGAATGCTCCGGCGCTGGGACCGGCGAGAAAACTGGGCATTCCGATCATCGGCGAAGTCGAGCTAGCGGCGCGGTTCCTGAAGGGAAAGCTGGTCGCGATCACCGGGTCAAATGGGAAGACAACGACGACGGCGCTGGCAGGAGATGTGATTGCGGCAGGCGGAGTGAAGACGCTTGTTGGAGGAAATATCGGCACGCCGGCAATCTCGCTGGTTCCGGACAGCACGGACGACAGCTATTCGGTTCTGGAGATTTCAAGCTTCCAACTGGAGACGATCGAGAAGTTCTGTCCGAAGGTGGCGGTGGTGTTGAATGTGACGCCGGATCATCTGGATCGGCACGGGACGTTTGAAATCTATTGGGAAGCGAAGCGGCGGATTTTCGAGAATCAGTCGGCGACAGATTTTGCAGTGTTGAATGCCGATGACGCTGAGGCCGCGAAGATGGCACAAGGGCTGAAGGCGCAGTTGCGCTGGTTCAGCCGCAAAAGACCGGTCGATGCGGGCGCATTCGTACGCGGAGAGCGAATCGCCTATAAGGATGCGAAGGGCGAGCACGACGTGATGGGTGTCGGCGAGATGCAGTTGAAGGGCACCCACAATGTCGAAAACGTGCTGGCTGCGGTGACGATCGGTGTGATCCTCGGTGTCCCGGCGGGGAAGATTCGTGAGGCGGTGAAGAACTTCAAGGCCGTCGAGCACCGGTTGGAGTATGTCGCAACGATTAATGGCGTGGAGTTCTATAACGACTCGAAAGCGACAAATGTCGATGCGACGATCAAAGCACTGGAGTCGTTTCCGAAGAACATTCACATCATTCTCGGCGGCAAGGACAAGGGCAGCGATTACACCGTTCTGAAACCACTTCTGCAGGAGCGCGTGAAGCGTGTTTACACCGTAGGCGCGGCGGCGGAGAAGATCGAATCGCATATTGCCGGCTCGGCAGAGATCACGAAGGCCGGGACAATTGAAGTTGCAGTACGGAAGGCGCTGGAGGCGGCGGCGCCGGGAGACGTGGTGGTGCTGGCTCCGGCGTGCGCGAGTTTCGATCAGTTCAACAGCTACGAGCATCGAGGGCAGGTGTTTAAAGAACTGGTGAGGGCGGCGGAGAAGAAGTCGTTGGTGATTAGTAGTTAGTGGCTCGAGTGTGTGCCGATGTGGGGCGGCACGCTGGTTACTGTCTAGAGGACATTCGGGTGTTCGCAGATGAATGCGGCGAATCCACAAGTTTCTTTGGCTGAACCCGCTCAGGGACTTCATTTCTACGGCCAAAGATGCTACTTCTGACTAGTTAGCATTTGGTAAACGTCCGGCCGGAAACTAAAGCTGAATGGCGAAACGAGTCAGTGTCGACAAAACGTTGTTCACCGTAACACTGCTGCTCGTTTTTGTCGGGCTCATCATGGTGTTCAGCGCGTCGGCGGTGATGGCAAAGGAGAGGTTCGGCTCGCCGTACGCGTTTGTCGGCAAGCAATTTGCGTGGGCTGTAGCAGGCGTGCTGGCGATGTTCCTGCTGATGAAGGTGGACTATCGGCATTACCGTCGACCTGCCATCGTGTTTTCGCTGATCGGACTGACGACGCTGCTGCTGATATCGGTATTCTTTCTCGATCGATCGCACAACACGCACCGGTGGTTCCGTTTGGGTGTCCTGAGTTTCCAGCCAAGTGAGTTGGCGAAGCCGGCGATCATCATCTACCTGGCGTACTTCCTCGAGACACGCGTTAAACAGATGGAAGACTGGAAGCACACATTGGTTCCGGCGGTTGCGCCGTCGGTGCTGATGGCGGGACTGATCGCCCTGCAACCGGACCTCGGGACGGCGGTAGCGATTGCGGCGATCACGCTCTCGGTGTTGTTCGTGGCGGGGATGAACCTGAAGTACTTCCTGTATCCGTTGGCGGCGGCGCCGGTTGTCTTCTATTTCCTGGTGTGGCGAGTGCCGTGGCGGCATCAGCGAATCCTGGCGTTCATGGATCCGTTTGCCGATCCGCTGGGAAAGGGCTTCCACATCATTCAGTCGCTGATTTCGGTTTCGACCGGCGGCCTGACGGGCATGGGCCTGATGGAGGGCAAGCAGAAGCTGTTCTTCCTGCCAGAGCCACACACGGATTTCATCTTTGCGGTAATCGGGGAAGAGTTCGGGCTGTTGGGGACCCTGTTCGTGGTCTCACTGTTCGCGACATTTCTGTTTCGCGGGGTGAGGGCGGCGGTCGTCACGCGCGACACATTCGGACGATACCTGGCGACCGGCATTGTCGCGATGATTTGTATCCAGGCGTTCTTCAACATCAGCGTGGTGTTGTCGCTGCTGCCGACCAAGGGCATTCCGTTGCCGTTCATTTCGTATGGCGGATCGTCGCTGTTCGTAATGCTGGCGAGTGTCGGGGTGCTGCTGAACATTACGCAACAGGCGGAATAGCGCGGGAGGGTCGCCCGCACGACAGCCGGCGAGTCGCCGGCGCTACTTATGAGCATGCGTGCAGTTTTAGCTGGAGGCGGAACCGGGGGACATGTGATTCCGGCGCTGGCGATTGCGAATGAGCTTCGCGACCGCTATGGCGCGGAGATCATGTTCATCGGTACGGCGCGCGGGATTGAGACGAGACTGGTTCCGCAGGCGGGATACCGGCTGGAACTGGTGGAAGTAGGCGCGCTGAAGAACGTGTCGGTGGTGACGCGGGCAAAGACTCTGTTCGATCTGCCCAGGGCCGTGTTGCGCTGTTCCTCGCTGTTTGGGAGATTCAGGCCGGATGTGGTGATTGGAGTCGGGGGGTATGCCTCGGGCCCGGCGATGCTGGCAGCCGCGCTGCGAAGAGTTCCGAGTGTGATCTTTGAGCCGAATGTGATACCGGGACTGGCGAACCGACTCGCGGCGAAAACGGCTAAGGCATCCTGCGTGCACTTCGAGGAGACGTGCCGGTTTTTGCCGAATTGCACCGTTACGGGCGTGCCGGTTCGGAAGGCGTTCTTTGAGATTCCGCCGAGGCCGGTCGGTGCAACGCCGTCGCTGCTGGTATTCGGCGGATCGCAGGGCGCGAGGGCAATCAATAATGCGGTGGTCGCGGCGCTGCCAGTTCTCCGGGAGCGTCTGCCGAACCTGCGAATCGTGCACCAGACGGGCGCGAAGGAACTGGAGCCGGTCCAGGCCGGATATGCGGCCACAGGAATCAGCGCCGATGTGAGGCCATTCATCGACGATATGCCTCGGGCGTTTGTGGAGGCGGACCTGATCGTCTGCCGGTCGGGGGCAAGTACGGTGGCGGAGATCACGGCAGCAGGGAAGCCGGCTATCTTTATTCCATTTCCTCGAGCGGCTGACGATCATCAGCGGAAGAATGCCGAGGCTATCGCGAATGCCGGCGGAGCGGTGCTGCTGCCGGAAAGCGAGTTGACGTCGGAGGGACTGGCGTCGGCAATTGTGGAGTTGTTTTCGAATCCTGCGCGGTTGAGCGAAATGGCTGAGAACGCCCGAAGGATGTCGCACAAAGACGCGGCAGGACGGGTGGCGGAAATTGCGGTGGGACTCATCGGGCCATCGGGTTATTAAGCCATCGGGCCATTCTGGCCAGCCACTACCTTGCCATCGGTAAGCCTGATATCGTTCTACAGACATTGATTCCTGATTACAGAGAACTGCTTTGTTCGCAAAAATCCAGCGCATACATTTCGTGGGTATTGGCGGCATTGGCATGAGTGGTATTGCCGAGGTGCTGCTCAATCTTGGATACAAGGTTTCCGGGTCGGACCTGCGCGAGTCCGCGGTTACGGATCGGCTGAAGAAGTTTGGCGCATTGATCTTCGAGGGACATCGGGCGGAGAACATTCATGGCGCCGAGGTGGTGGTGACCAGTTCGGCGATCTCGAAGGCGAATCCTGAGGTGGCCGAAGCGCACACGCTGAAGATTCCGGTGATCCAGCGCGCCGAGATGCTGGCGGAGTTGATGCGCCTGAAGTACGGGATTGCCATCGCCGGGATGCACGGGAAGACGTCGACGACGTCGATGGTGGCGGCGGTGCTAGCAGCGGGGAACCTGGATCCGACGGTGGTGGTTGGCGGGCGTGTGGATGCGTTGGGCTCGAATGCGCGGCTGGGGAAGTCGCAGTACCTGATCGCCGAGGCCGATGAGAGCGACCGGTCGTTTCTGAAACTGTCGCCGATTCTGTCGGTGGTGACCAATATCGACCGTGAGCACATAGATACGTATTCCGACATGGCGGATGTGGAGAACACGTTCGTGGACTTCATGGATCGCGTGCCGTTCTATGGAATGCTGGTGGTATGTAACGACGACGATCCACTGCGGGCGCTTTTGCCGCGATTGAAGCGGCGGTATGTGACGTATGGAACGCGCGAGGGATCGGATTTTCGGGTGGTTGTGGCGAAGTCGGACGCGCCGCAGAGTTCTCCCAAGGCGCTGAACCGTTTTGGCGTGGAGTACAACGGAAAGTATCTGGGCGATTTCAGCCTGAATGTGCCGGGGATGCACAACGTGCTGAATGCGACGGCATCGATTGCGGTCGGCGTAGGACTGGATATCCCGATCTACAGCATTCAGTACGCACTCGAGACCTTCCGCGGCGTGGACCGGCGCTTCCAACTGAAGGGTGAGGTGGATGGCGTGCGGGTGATCGACGATTACGGGCATCATCCGACCGAGATCCGGGCGACCCTGCAGGCGGCGAAGCAGTTCTGTGAGAGAAAGGTCCACGTGATCTTCCAGCCACATCGATACACCAGGACACAAGCGTTAATGCCGGAGTTTGCGACGGCGTTCCGAGATGCCGACAGTCTGTTCGTGCTGGATATCTATCCGGCGAGCGAGCAACCGATTCCGGGGGTGACGGCTGAGGCGTTGTGCAAGAAGATCGCCGAGGCAGGCAGGCCGGCGATGTACGTGAATTCCTCGGAGGATGCGGTGGTCGCGGCAGCGTCGGTGGCGAGACCGGGGGACATCATCATGACTCTGGGTGCGGGCAGCGTATACCAGTTGGGGCCGCTGTTGGTGGAGGCGCTGAAGTCCAGGGAAGGAGTTGCTCGGTGAGTTATCTCCCGTTGGGGGTTGGACAGGCACGACTGGCGAGAAGGTATTTGTTTCGGTCCTGACGGCGTTCCTCATTTGTAGTTGCGCGTACCAATTGATTTCGGGGAAGCTTCTGAATGGCCACTTCGGAACAGATACAACACGCAAAGAACGGCCCAAGCGCTATTGGATGGTTGTGTCGCTGCAGACCACGTTTGTTCTGATATTTACAGCGCTGATGTGGGCTCAGATCTTGCGGCATAGATAACGCTGGGTCGGTCGGTCAACCCAGCGCGCAACCAACCTGATTTTTATCCACAAAACAGGTACAAAAACCTAAATTTCCCTACTCGAAACGGTCTAGAAACGTTATAGTTTTGAGACGGCGTTTCTCTACGATTTGACCAGTTTTGATGGCGCGGAATAACGGTCCACTCATCCCGGATGAGGACATTGCGACCCGCTCGGGATCGCGAGCCTCGACGCCGCCGGACGATTCCGCGCCGGATTCGCGCTTCCTTGATCTCGATTCCGAAGAACAGTCGCCGTTTTTGCGCGGGCAGAAGCGGGTTCCTGTGCGCCGCGGGGCGCTGCCGAAGAAAGCGGCGAGCCGGATCAAGATTGCCGCAATCGTGCTTGCGGTGGCTGCCGCGATCGGTGGAACTGCCGCAGTGATCTACAGCTATGGCGAGAAATCGTGGCGCTTCCGGCTGGAGTCGAGTGATCAACTGGAGATTGCCGGCGTTCAAAATGTTTCGCGGCGGCAGATCATGGAAGTGATGGGCGGGGACATTGGGAAGAATGTTTTCTTCATCCCGCTGGACGAGCGCAAGAAGCAACTGGAGGAGATTCCGTGGGTGGAGTCGGCGGCCGTGGCGAGGCTGCTGCCGAACCGTTTAAGAGTGACGGTGACGGAACGGACGCCGGTGGCCTTCGCGCAGTTGGGGAACCGCATCGTGCTGGTGGATTCACACGGCGTGGTGATGGAACTTCCGCCCAACAGTTCGAAGAAGTATTCGTTCCCCGTGATCGTGGGGATGGGTGAGTCGGAGCCGCTTTCGACGCGGGCGGCGCGAATGAAGATCTTTACGCAGTTGGTCAGCGAACTGGATGCGGACGGAACCAGGTACTCGCAGGACTTGAGCGAAGTGGACCTGGCGGACCCGGAAGATGTGAAAGTGACGGTGAGTGACCCGCAGGGTGAGGTGCTGGTGCACCTTGGATCGGGCAATTTTGCCGAGCGCTTCAGGATCTATAAGGCGAACCTGCAGCAATGGCGCCAGCAGGTAGACAAGTTGGCGTCGGTGGATTTGCGTTACGACCGGCAGGTGATTGTGAATCCGGATGCGGCGAAGGAGCCGGTGGTGGAGAAGCCCGTTCCGGCGAAGCCTGCTCCCTCGAAGCGCGTTGCGAAAGCGGCGGCAAAGCCGATCAAGAAGCCGGTGAAAAAGAAGAGATAGGTTAGGCGTCCTATTTACGTGAGGACGTCGGGTGATTGAAATAGCAGGGAAAGAGATCAGGTTCCCAAGGATTCATGAGCAAGGCAGAGAACAATTTGTTGACGGCCATCGACGTAGGCAGCGCGAAAACATGCGTGTTGGTGGCCGAAATGAGCGATGCAGGGCCGAGATATCTCGCGCACGGGATTTGCGAATCCCGTGGATCGCGTAAGGGCGTGATCATCGACCTGGAGAAAGCGATCTCGTCCGTGCAGCAGGCGGTTGAGAAAGCTGAGAACGCGGTGGGAGCACCGATTGAGCATGCGGTGGTAGGCGTAGCGGGGTCGCACATCCGCGGAATCACGAGCCAAGGCGGAATCGTGATGGGTTCGCGGGCGCGGGAAGTGACGCGAGACGACATCCGGCTTTCGGTGGAGCGGGCGCGATCAATCAACCTTCCGCAGGACAGGCAGATTCTTCACCTGCTGCCGCAGGAGTTCATCCTCGATGACCAACCGGGATTGCACGATCCAGCGGGGATGATCGGCAATAAGCTGGAGGTCAAAGTCCACGTCGTAACGGCGTCCACGGCCGCGACCCAGAACGTCGTGAGTACGTTGAACCGGGCGGGTATCCACGTTGACGATACGGTGTTCGAAGCGCTGGTATGTGCCGATGCGGTGCTACGGCAGGACGAGCGTGAACTGGGCGTTTGCCTGGTTGATATCGGCGCGGGATCGTCGGACCTGATTGTCTTCCATGAGGGGGCGGTGATTCACACGGGCGTTGTGCCAGTCGGCGGCGATCACTTCACGAACGACGTTTCCGTAGGATTGCGGACTCCGCTGGCGGATGCCGAGAAGGTAAAGCGCATGTTCGGGTGCGCCATCGTAACTCGGATCCCGGAAAGCACCGAGATTGAAGTCACGTCGGTGGGAGATCGTCCGTCGCGGCTGATGCCGCAACGTTTGCTGGGCGAGATCATCGAGCCACGAGCACGAGAGTTGTTTGAGATCATGCGTGAGCATCTGCGGCAGGCCGGAATGATGGACCTGATTCCGGCGGGAATCGTACTGACCGGTGGAGGCTCGAAACTTAACCACATCGCGGAAATAGCCGAGGATGTGCTGCGCAAACCCATTCGCCTGGGCTTGCCGGCGTCCTTATCGAAAATGCCTTCCGAATTGGCGGAGCCGGAATATGCGACGGCGATCGGAATTCTCCTATACGCCTACAAGGCACGAATGCTGCAATCGCAGCAAGACACAGGTTTAGGCTCGAAGCTGAAGAAGTTGTTTGCGAGGACGGGCAGTTAAGGTCCAGCCGCAGGTTGGGGCGACCTGCGCAAAATTCGAAGGTGCTTAATGGACGAGAGAGACATCCGCATACAGTTTCACGACGACATCACCAACAACGCGAAGATTAAGGTGATCGGCGTGGGCGGGGGTGGTGGCAATGCCGTCAACCGAATGATCGATGCACAGGTGGAAGGCGTGGAGTTCATCGTCGCCAACACCGACCTGCAGGCGTTGAAGATGTCGCGTGCAGCGCAGAAACTCCAGATCGGCGTAAAGCTTACAAATGGGCTTGGCGCGGGAGCGAATCCTGAAGTCGGGCGCAAGGCAGCGCTGGAAGATGCAGACAAGATCATCGAGTCGCTGGAAGGTGCGGACATGGTGTTCGTGACCACCGGCCTTGGCGGCGGAACCGGAACGGGGGCGGCCCCCATCATTGCCTCATTGGCGAGTGAAATGGGCGCCTTGACGGTTGCCGTCGTAACGAAGCCGTTCGCATTCGAAGGACGGCGCAGACTTCAACAGGCAGACCGCGGATTACAGGAACTGCTCGACTGCGTGGATACGCTGATCGTAATCCCTAACGAGAAACTGCTCGCCGTCGCACGGGATGCTGGGTTCTTCCAATCGTTCCGTGTCGCCGACGACATCCTGCGGCAAGCTGTGCAGGGAATTTCCGACATCATTACCATCCCGGGCATCATCAACCGTGACTTTGCTGACGTGAAGGCGATCATGGCAGGGATGGGTTACGCGGTGATGGGAACCGCGACGGCGAAGGGTGAAGATCGTGCCATCGAGGCGGCGCAGCGGGCGATTGCATCTCCGTTGCTTGAAGCGGGCGCAATCGATGGCGCACGCGGAATCCTGATCAATATCACGGGTTCGGCGAACCTGAGACTGGCGGAAGTGAACGAGGCTTCGACCATAATCCAGAGCGCCGCGCACGAAGATGCCAACATCATCTTCGGAGCTGTGCTGGACGAGAAGATGAAGGACGAGGTGAAGATCACGGTGATCGCAACGGGTTTCAAAGACCAGGCGCGGCGACCTGATCGGGTGACGCACGCTGCGGCTGCGATATCCCATACGCGCACTGCGTCGGTCTATACGCCTCCCGCGAATCTGCCTCCGGTGGTGGCCACTGCGCCAGAGCCACCGATGGACGAACCCGAACCGGTTCATGTGGAGCGGGCAGCGGCGGCCGTACCGCCTCCGCCACCGACCCATACACACGTTCCGCAGAGGGAAGTGCGTTCGATCGACGAAGTTACGAGCAATGCAAAGGGGACGTACGAGCAGGACGATCTGGATGTGCCTGCGTTTCTACGCAAGAAGATGTAACTAAGCTGAGACCCAGGCCGGTTATTCCGAGCCTGGGTCTTCGTGTTTCTGGCGCAGGTGCTCGGCGCGAATATCGTCTGCGGTAAAGATACACACAAAAGGCGCAGGGGCAGCAGCTCTCTCGACCGCTGCGCGACCCTTTGCTTCCTCGCGTTCCACCAAGCAGATCACGCCCACGACCTCGAAGCCGAACTCGCGAGCGGCTTCAATGGCCTGGATGGTGGATGAGCCGGTGGTGCAAACATCATCCACGATTACGACCTTGGCTCCTTTTCTGCGGAACCCTTCGATACGTTGACCGGTTCCATGGGCTTTTTCGGCTTTGCGGACGAGGAAACCGTGGATCTGGTGGTAATCGGCCGGTCCGGGAGCGGTGTCGGGGCGCGGGCGTCGCGATTGACTCTGCTGCGCACTGAGCATGGCGGCAGAGACGACGATGGGATCGGCGCCCATGGTGAGTCCGCCGATTGCGTCCGGTTCCCATCCGTGCCGGAAAATTTCATCGAGGAAAACACGGCCGGTCAGGCGCGCACCCTCAGCGTGAAGCGTAGTGGTGCGGCAATCAATGTAATAGTCGCTTGTGCCGCCTGAAGAGAGCTTGAATTCGCCAAGACGAAAAGACTGCTTAGCTAAAAGAGAAAGCAGTTCCTGACGAGGGGTGAGTGCTGGCATAAGTCCTCTGCTCGAATAAAGTGATTGCAGTGTAACAGGTGGAGAAGTTAGCGCATGTTCTCCAAGTTTCGGAAACCGCTGGTGGCGATGAAAAGCGCCGTGAACAGGCCGAAGTTATAGCCCACATGGACCAGGAAACTGGATGCGACGGAGCGAGTTCGCACGCGAGTAATGGTAAGGGCAAGGGCGACGGTGAACAGCAGCAGAAGTGGCGCCCAGGCGCGTGCGAGTTGAGACGCATGCACGCTGGTAAACAGCAACGAAGTGACGATAACGGACGCGACTATACCGACTCGGCGGGCGAGGGCAGGATAAAGAAGTCCGCGGAAGAACAGTTCTTCCATGAGAGGTGCGACGGTAACTCCGAAAATGGCGAGGAGGTAGACGCCGAGAGTGTCGCTGAACATTTCTTCAATCGGGAGTTGCTTCGGGATGGGCAGCAGAACAGAAAGAAGCTGGATTGAGATTGACAGTGCCAAGCCAAGGGCCAGCGGCAAGTACCACTTATCCGGCCAGAACCAGCCAATACCTTTCCAGAAACGTAGTCCGCGAACACGCACTAGAGCGACCATGCAAAGCAGAACCAGGACGTAGCCCGCGACCTGGGCGGGAATGATGACCTTGGCGCTCTTCAGTAGTAGTTCGGCCGAAACGCCGGGGCTGTAATGCCTGGCAACGCCCACGGCCATGAAGAGCAGGATACCGAGTACAGCCAAGGTGACAGCGCCCAGAATGGCGACATCCCAAAGAGTCCAGGGAGGATTCTCGCTGCTAGGCGGAACCGGCTCGGGCGGGCTCGGGGGTATCTCAGGCAGATTCGGGGGCGTTGTCATCCTTAGCAATATACCGAAATGCAGGGCGTTTCATCAGTGTTTAACAAAGCGGATTCAGGACAGCGGCGGATGCCGTGCTTGGGCTACCAGTTATCTTCAGCCGTGGTCTGCTCTGGTTTAATCTACGGATGAGGGCTTTATGAAGAAGCTACGTTGGATGATGGCAGTTGCCGTTTCGCTTTCGCTGTGCGGATTAGTGGTGGCACAGGCATCTGCCCCCTCGGGCGACGACTCGAGCAAGCAGGAAGATTCCAAGGATAAGAAGAAGAAAGACAAGAAAAAGGGGGCTTCCCAGGACGAACTCGATTCGGAAGTTTTTTCCGACGCCGTCGCACGTAATGTAATGGAAGATCTACGCGAAGGCCTCGAAGGGCACAGCCAGCGCCGGATGCTTTCCGCTTTCGATGGTGACAAGTTCGACGGCTTCCTCAGCTTCGAAGACCAGATTCAAGCCATGTTCGACAAGTACGACTCCTTCCGCGTTCACTTTCGTATTGTGCAGACGACGGTTGAAGGACCGAAGGGCGTGATCCTGGTCGACTTCAGCATGGAAGAGATCCCGCGCGGAACGGAATCGATGCCCCAACGGAAGAACTCACAGATACGGTTCGAGCTCGAGCGCGGCCGAAAGGGTTGGAAGATCGTTGACATGAACCCGAGAGGGTTTTTCTCGTAACTGACCACGAAGTTTACAGCGGAGGTCAAGGCCTCCGCTTTTATCATGTAGGCATGAACCGCTCTTACCCTGAGCGCCCGATCGTGGGCGTTGGTGCTGTCATCATCCATGATGGCCGCGCGCTTATCGTGCAGCGTGCGTACGAGCCCCGCAAAGGTGAATGGACTGTGCCGGGTGGCGTGCTTGAAGTTGGCGAGACCCTGCGTGCTGGGGTGGAAAGGGAAGTGCTCGAAGAAACCGGACTCATGGTGAAGGCCGGAGAAGTGGTGGATGTTTTCGAGAATATCTGGCCGGATTCTCACGGGAAAACCGAGTTTCACTTCGTACTGGTGGACTTTCACTGCGAGGTCATTTCGGGTGAACTCCATGCGGCGACTGATGTTGCCGATGCGCGCTGGGTTACGCCGAAAGAGCTTCCTTCCCTGGAACTCATAGGCAAAACGGCCGAAGCGATCCGGAAGGGATTTGAGAAGAAGGGGATAGCCTGCAAATAACAACGCCCCAGAATCCGTAGCGGTAGGATTCCGGGGCGTCCGGTAGCTCGTTGAAATTGGCCTGAGGCGGTCTCCCTTACGGGGTCTCAGACACTGGGCTTTTCGGCTTACAGCAACTGCTGCCGCCACTGAACTCAAACCGAAAGCCGAGCGGAGGAGTTAAGGCGAGACGCCTTAGACCTCAAGCACCTCACTGTGGCTAATGTAACTATGACTATCAGAACTCATAGATTGTCTGGACCACCTCCTCTCTCAGTGTAGTTACAGATTAGTACACAGTGTTTTGGGCTGTCAAAGCCAGCTCTGGAATTTTTAGAGTGCCTTTCTTGAGACGGGAGGTAACTTCCATGTCACTTGATTTCGCAGCTATATCTTCCAGCGATACATCCCGTCGTTCGGCAGTCCAACGTGCTGGAGCACGCGGTAAGCGAACTGGCGCGCGATTTCCTCGATCGAGTCGGGACGATTATAGAGTGCAGGTATGAGAGGGAAGATGGTTGCTCCTGCATCCGCGGCACGGTACATGTTGCGAATGTGAATCTTGTTCAACGGTGTTTCGCGGACGCAGAGTACCAGGCGACGTGTTTCTTTCAGGCACACATCGGCCGCGCGTTCGATCAGGCGCTCAGCGATTCCGTTCGCGATGCGAGCCAGGGTTCCCATGCTGCAAGGGATGACGATCATTCCGTCGGTTGGATACGAACCACTCGCCACGTTGGCACCGATGTCATCGTTGCTCTGCTGAACAACCTTCGAAGACTTCGTCCCAAGTACCTGCTCCACGAGATTACTACGGCCTTTGAGGTCGAGTTCCTCGGCCATGACGCGCAGAGCACTGTCGGAGGCGATCAGGTTCACACAGCCGACCCGGGGGTCGGTATCGAGGATCCGTAGCAGTTGCTGGAGGAATATGGAGCCACTGGCGCCGGTTGTGGCGACGGTCAAATTCAGTGTGTCTCCATGCCAATGTACTTGCATCTAATCTCCTAAAGAATCCCTCCGAAGTTCCTCCGGACGGGTGAGGATAGGAACAGCAGTTCGCCCAAGTCAAGTGTCTTGCGTGCGCAGCTGCCTGGGGACATGGCTACGAATCCACTACTACGCTTCCGCCGCAGCGCTGCACAACTGCATGCGCTCGCCGAAGTGGAGCGTACGATTCGAGCTACCGATAGCAAGTGCCGGCGCAAGTACCTGCGCGACTTCAATGATGCGTTCCAGACCTACCGCCGCGTACTCGCTACGAGCGACATCGATCAAATGCTCTCCTCGGCGGAAACGATCCTGGTTGGAGACTACCACGCGTTGCCCGCCTCGCAACGTTTCACCGCGCAACTGGTTGAGAAACTTGTCACGACAGGAAAAGAAGTGGTGCTTGGGGTGGAGGCGATTGTCGCCAGCGATCAGCACATTCTGGATGAGTGGCAACGTCGAGAAATCGATAGTGATGAGCTGCGCAGCCGAATCCGTTTCGAGACCGATTGGGGATACGATTGGCAGCCGTTCCGCGAATTGATGGAACGGGCCCGTGCCGCCGGCGTGAAGGTGTTTGGGCTCGACTGTACGCCGAGACAAGACATGCGCAGCATCCGTGCCCGCGACCGGCACGCTGCCGCCAAGATTTCTGAAATTCGGAAGACGCATCCGAACGCGGTCACCGTGGTTCTGTTCGGCGAATCGCACCTAGCGCCGAATCACCTGCCAAAGCTTATCCGAGAACTGCGGCCGCGCGATCAGATGCTCACGGTGCTGCAAAACGTGGACGCACTCTATTGGCTTTCGGCAGGCGAGCCACAGGATCTGGTCGAAGCCGTGGAAGTAAATCACGGCGTGGTGTGCGTTTTTTCAGCCACTCCGCTTGAAAAATACGAGCATTACCGGCTCTGCATCGAGCGATGGAAACTGGAACGCGCGGGAAAGCTAGATCTGGCCCCAAGTTTCTATAACCTCATCGGAACTCTCTTTCGGTTCCTGAACTTGAACCTGTACGCCGCTCGTGGAGACCGTGCGCCTTCGTTCCTCGTGGATGAGTTGCCGGAGGTCTGGTGCGTCAAGGGAGAAGAACAACTCGAGCGCCTGTTATATCGCCGCATGAGCACCAGAGTGCAGGAAGTGACCACCGCCATCCGTGAACTGGGCAGCTACTACGTACCTGAACGTAACGTGATCGTGGCGCACGAGTTCCGCATGCCATGGGCCGCCGAGCAGGCTTCACGGTTCGTATTCAGCGCATGTCGAGGCGGAATTCCCAAGCTGACTGGAGAGGAAGACCGCTTTTATGCCGGAGTAATCGAGGTCGCGCTTGGCTACTTCGGATCGAAGGTCCTGTGCCCGAGCCGAAAGCTTTACACCGAGGCGAGCGTCTATTCCGAATACCTGAAGTCGGATGCCGAAACCGAACAGGCTGGGCTTTCCCGGCAAGCGTTCCACTCGCTTCTCGATTGGGTCCTGGTCCACAAACACTATGAGAAGAACCGTGCTGAGTTCCGCAGAGTCGCCAAAACAATGAGCGCGCAGGAGCGGTGGGGTGAATCGCACCGTGCAGCTGCAGCCACAATGCTGGGCCAACTGCTGGGCAGCGAATTGTATATGGCCTATCTTCGCGGAACTGTCGGCAAGCGGTTGTTGCGCAAAGTGTATTTCAAGGACCTATCAAAACCAGGTTCGGCAAAGTCGCTGTATCTTCAAACCACCGAGCGACTTGTGCCCACACGAGCAAGCCGACAGCAGCAGATGGTAAGCTGATTCGGGCTCGTGCTTCATGAATGCCGATCAACTTAAGAAGCTGTTCCAGAAAGTAAAACAAGGCAAGCTCTCGCCGGACGAGGCGGTGCAGCAGCTCCAGCACATGCCATTCGAAGACCTCGGCTTTGCCAAGGTAGATCACCACCGTAGCGTCCGGGTGGGCATGCCGGAGGTGATCTTTTCCCAGGGCAAAACAGCCTCACAGGTGGCAAACATTTTCGAGCGCCTTTCCGCCCGCAGCCACAATGTTCTTGCGACGCGCGCCACGATCGAGCAATTCGAGGAGGTGCGTAAGAAGGTTAGCAAGGCCGAGTATCACGCCCTGGCCCGCTGCATCACGTTGAAACAGGATCGCAAAAAGTACGGCAAGGGCAGGGTAGCCGTGATTTCCGCCGGCACCAGCGACATCCCGGTCGCCGAGGAAGCAGTGGTGACTGCGGAAATCATGGGGAACGATGTCGATCATCTTTACGACGTCGGCGTGGCGGGGATCCACCGCCTGCTTGCGAGTCGCGATGTCTTCAGCAAGGCGCGAGTAGTGATTGTGTGTGCGGGCATGGAAGGCGCATTACCAAGCGTGGTGGGCGGTTTGGTCGGGGTGCCAGTAATCGCGGTGCCCACCAGTATTGGTTATGGAGCGTCATTCCAAGGGCTTGCAGCTCTATTGGGAATGTTGAACTCCTGTGCGTCGAACGTGAGCGTGGTAAACATCGATAACGGGTTTGGCGCGGGTTTTGTCGCTTCGATGATCAACCGGCAATGAAAAGGCGCAGCGAGCCGCTGCGCCTGAAAGCCGGATGGCCTTCTATTATTCAGCAGAGATTTTCCAACCGTTGTCGCCCTTCACCATTACGACGGTTTCCTTCTTATTGTCGCCCTTGTAGAAGTCGGCTCCGTATTTTTCAATCAGTTTGCTGCGATCCCAGGTGGTAAAGGCCTTAACAGTCGGGCTGGAGGCGTCGAACAAGTTGCCAACGTCCGTGGTCTTCCAATTCCACTCGTACTCCACCTTGGCCGAACTCGGGCCATGCATGGTGATGGAGTTGACCTTCACCAGTTCGCGGGTCGCCAGAGGAATCTCGTAAGAAGTCGTCTTGTCCGGATTCTCCCATTTCTTGAAACCAGGGACAGAGGCGAATTCCTTGTCGCCAGCGGGGGTGACGCTGACGTTGATTGAGTTCCACGCAAGATCTTTTACCTCGAGGTAGCCGGCTTTTGCGAGCAGTTTGTAATGAGGGTCTTTGGCCTGCTCGTCCATGTCCGATACGACTTTTCCGACGTGGAAATGAATGCTGGTGCCTTTCGACTTCAGCATTGTGCTGATAACGGAGGTCGCTTCATCCTGCGACAGTCCCTTTTTCATCTGGAAAACGTAATAGCCGATGCCGCCCAGCACCGACCCAACGAGGAGAACAACCAGCAGAAGAGGTCCCCAAGATGACCTCTTTTCCATTTCCACTTCTTGCTCAAAAAGTTCCGACATTGAAGCCCCCGTCTAGAGATCAGGATGCGATTCCAACAGCTCCATCCTATGCAGGGTGCAAAACAACGTCGTTGTCATCCGTCACATCGCAGCGTGATGGATTGGCAAAACAGGCCTATCTACCCCGCTTTTTCGAGGGTTTGCCGGAGCGAGTGCGAACCGGTTTCCGGAGAACCTCTTTGCCGAAGACACGGACGAAAATCTTGTCGACGTTCTTGAGCTGGCGGCTCTGATCAAAAGCGTACTCCAGGTCCGCTGCGGACACACGTCCCGCAATTTCGGGGTCGCTAAGCACGAGTTCCCTGAAGTTCAGCCCTTCCTTCCATGCCCGCATGGCATTGCGCTGGACGATGCGGTAAGCGTCTTCGCGTAGGACCCCGTTCTCGACCAGATCCAGCAGCAACTGGCCGCTGAATACCAGTCCGCCAGTGCTGTCGAGGTTGGCTTGCATGCGCTCCGGGTATACCAACAGGCGGTCGATCAGGTCGGTGGTTTTCACCAGCAGGTAATCAAGCAGGATGGTCGAGTCGGGGAGAATGATGCGTTCGACCGATGAGTGCGAAATGTCGCGTTCGTGCCACAGCGCAACGTTCTCAAAGGCTGCTTGTGCATTGGCACGGATTACCCGAGCCAGTCCGCTGATCTGCTCGCAAGTGATTGGGTTCCGCTTGTGCGGCATGGCGGACGAACCCTTTTGTTTTTCGCTGAAAAACTCTTCGGCTTCGCGTACCTCGGTGCGCTGCAAGTGACGAACTTCAGTGGCGATCCGGTCAAGCGTGCAGGCGATCACGGCGAGCACCGCGACGTAGTTCGCGTGGCGGTCGCGTTGGATCACCTGCGAGGTGATGGGAGCGACCTCCAAGCCAAGCCGGCGGCAAATCTTTACTTCGAGGTCAGGATCCAGGTGCGCACCGTTGCCCACGGCCCCCGAGAACTTGCCGACGCGCATTTCTTCCGATGCACGCTCGAACCGGGCGATGTCGCGCGTGACCTCATCGTAGAAATTGGCGAGTTTCAACCCGAAGGTAATCGGCTCGGCGTGCACACCGTGCGTGCGGCCGATCTGGGGGGTGTGCCGAAACTCCAATGCGCGACGGCGCAACACTGCTTCCAATTCCTCGAGGTCCTTGCGGATGATGGCCGATGCATCCTTTACGAGCAGGGCTTGGGCCGTGTCGACGACGTCGTTCGAGGTGAGTCCGTAGTGCAACCAGCGCGATTCGGGGCCGATTTTTTCGGCAACGGCTGTGGTGAAAGCGATCACATCGTGCTTCACTTCTGCTTCGATCTGGTGGATGCGGTCCAACTCGAAATCGGCACGGCGCCGGATCATGGCGGCGGCATGTTTTGGCACGAGTCCGGCTTCCGACAGAGTTGCCGTTGCAGCAAGTTCGACCTCAAGCCATTTCCGGAACCTGGATTCATCACTCCAAATGCGGCCCATCTCGGGACGGGTATAGCGGGCAATCACTCAGTTATCTCCTCGGGCTCCCCCTGTCGCGCACAACACAGGAGTGAGAACTGAACATTCTAAATGTGAGCGAGTTTGCGGCAAACCTGGATTTGTCTCATTGACTTGAGGGCAGCCGGACGCTAGCCTTTTCGACCAGAACGTACCTTACAGGCTGGAGGAGTCGGGCAAGCGTGTTTTTGGGGATGCGCCTGCCTGAGTGCAATTCCTGTGGGCCTGATTTCTATCGTAATACGATATAATGTGGGTGGATCGAATGGCCGTCTCAAAGGAAGAGATCAGTTTGCAGGACATTCAGGCTCTGGCGGAGTTCCGTTACAACATCCGGCGTTTTCTTCGGAAAAGCGAGGAGATACTGCGGGAACATGACTTAAAGCCACAGCAGTATCTGCTGATGCTTTCAGTGAAAGGGCTTCCCGCAGGTGTTCCGACCACCATCACGCACATCGCCGAACGGTTGCAGATTCACCATCACAGCACGGTGGAACTGGTGGATCGGCTGGAGGTGCGTGGGCTGGTAAAGCGGACCCGCGGCGGAGAAGATCGCCGGCAGGTGCTGCTCGAACTGACGCCCAAAGGGGAAAAGCTGCTGCGCGCCATGGCCTTGCTGCACCGGGACGAATTGCGCAGTAAGGGGCCCGCGCTGGTGGGTGCGCTGAAAAAGGTACTGGCCTCCCAGAAATAGCGGAGCAACGAGCGACTTCCATTCGATCCGGATAGGAAGACTGCTCAATTGAATTCGAAGGATACCTCCGTCTCACAAGCGCCCAGCCGTATTCCGCCATCCGATACCGTCAACTTTCGGATGTTGATGGTCAGCTGCCTGTCCGCCGTAATCGGACTCGCCGCTGGAGTGATCGCTTACCTTCTTTACAACCTCATCGGGCTGCTGACGAACCTGGCGTTCTTCCAGGAGTGGTCATTCGTGTTCCGCAGTCCGCAGTTGCATAGGCTCGGTTCGTGGGTGATTGTAGTTCCGGTGGTTGGCGCGATCATCGTGGGCTTCATGGCGAAGTACGGCTCGTCGAAAATACGCGGCCATGGGATCCCGGAAGCGATGGAGGCTGTGCTCACGGGGCGAAGCCGTATCCAGCCCCGTGTGGCGGTTCTGAAGCCGATCTCTGCGGCGATCGCGATCGGGACGGGTGGTCCGTTCGGTGCGGAAGGCCCGATTATCCAGACCGGCGGAGCGGTCGGATCATTGCTGGGTCAGATTCTGCACACGACCGCGGCGGAGCGAAAAGTCCTGCTTGCCTGCGGCGCCGCGGCAGGCATGGCCGCAACATTCAGCACGCCGATCGCTGCCGTGATTCTTGCCATCGAACTGCTGCTCTTTGAGTTTCGTTCGCGGTCATTTATCCCGCTGGTGATTGCCTCTACTCTCGCGACCAGTGTGCACCTGTTGCTCATGGGAGGAGGACCGATGTTTCAGGTCGGTCCTGTGGATTTCGGCGTTCCCGGATCGTTGCCATGGTATGTCCTGCTTGGGGTGGTTTGCGGGTTTGCCGCGGTCGGTTTTACGAAAGTGCTGTATTGGGTTGAAGACAGCTTTGAACGGCTGCCGGTTGATCCATTGTGGTGGCCCGCGATCGGAGCATTGGGACTGGGCATTATCGGCTACTTCGTGCCGCGGGTACTCGGCGTTGGATATGACACTATCTCCGACATCCTGACATCGAAACTCGCGCTTGAGACGTTGCTCATTGTGCTTGTCTTCAAGTCTCTGGCGCTGGTCATCAGTATCGGTTCAGGTACTTCGGGCGGGCTGCTGGCACCCATGTTCATGGCGAGTGCCGCGATGGGATCGGCATTCGCACTGATTACGAACCGTCTCATACCGGGAGTCCATCTTGCGCCGGGTGCATTCGCTCTGGTGGCCATGGGCGCGGTATTCGGTGCGGCATCGAGAGCGACATTCACGTTCATCATTTTTGCCTTCGAATTGACGCGAGACTACAACTCTGTGCTCCCGTTAATGCTGGTATGCGTCATCGCGGACGGGATTGGAATGATGTTCATGAAGACGAGCATCATGACGGAAAAGCTTGCGCGCCGGGGACTCCGCATCAACCAGGATTACGAGGCCGACGTCCTGCTGGAAGTGAGCGTGGCGGAAGTGATGGATACGAACCCGCCATCTGTGCGTGCTGACATGATGGTTCGCGATCTGGCGGACCGGATCTCCAACCGCGACCCGGAATTCCTTCGCCACCAGGGCTTCCTGATTGTGAACGAAGACGGGAAATTGGCCGGCATTATCACGCGTGGCGACCTCCTGCGGAACTTCGAGGAAGAAATGTCAGGAGAAGGTACCGTTTTGCAGGCGGGCAGGACGGAACTGGTTGTGGCATATCCGGACGAATCGCTACACGACGCGGCGGTGAAGATGTTGGGGAACGACATCGGACGATTGCCGGTGGTCAAGCGCGAAGACCCGAGAGTGCCGGTTGGATATCTCGGCAGAGCCGGGATCCTCTCCGCGCGACTGAAACGCATGCACGAAGAAGCGGTTCGAGAGCCGGGATGGCTGAAGGGATGGAAGCGGCCGGTGCCCCAGAAATCGGCATAGATGCGACTAATCGTCGCCGCTGATGGTTAGCTGTGGCGAAGTCGCATTGGCCGCCGGGAGTTCCTGATCCTTGTACTGCAACTGATACAGCTTGTAGTAAATGCCGCGCTGCGCGAGCAGTTGCTGGTGCGAGCCCATCTCGCGGACCCGGCCCTTGTGCATCACGATGATCTTGTCGGCGCGCTGGATCGTAGAAAGGCGGTGCGCAATGACCACGGACGTGCGCCCTTCCACGAGTTTCGTCAGAGCTTCGCGAACTCGCATTTCCGTTTCGGTGTCCACACTGGAAGTCGCTTCGTCGAGGATGAGAATCCTGGGATTGTGAGCCAATGCCCGGGCAAACGAAATGAGCTGTTTTTGCCCAGTCGAAAGCGTGGTGCCGCGCTCGTTCACCGGTTCCTTGTAACCGTTCGGCAGGGAGCGAATGAACTCGGCAATGTTGACCTCTTCCGCGGCATCCTGGAGCATCTGGTCGGAGATCCAGTCGGAGCCGAGACGGATGTTCTGCTCTATCGTCCCGGTGAAGAGGAACGGGTCCTGTAAAACGACTGAGATGCGGCGGCGCAGGTCGCTCAACTCCATTTTTCGGATGTCCACTCCATCCAGACGGATCGCTCCCTTTTGCACGTCGTAGAAGCGCATAAGCAGGGAGATGATGGTCGTCTTACCCGCACCGGTATGGCCGACGATGGCCACATTCTCTCCCGGTTCGACGGTGAACGACACGTCGCGCAGAATCCAGTCGGGATCGCCAGGTTTGCCATCGGTAATCGGAACCGGCTTATCGCCGTTCTTTTTTGCTTCGTCTTCAGCCGGGATGGTCCGATAGGCGAACCAGACGTGGTCGAACTCGATCCGACCCGGCCCCTCTACTTTCTGCGGGTGTTCCGGAGAAGTGACTTCGGCAGGGGTATCGAGGAGCTTGAAAATGCGCTCGCTGGACGCCATGGCCGATTGCAGGATGTTGTATTTTTCGCTCAGGTCTTGAATAGGCCGGAAGAATCGCTGCGCATACTGGATGAACGCGACCAATACCCCAAGGGTGGTGGCTTCGCGGAGAACCTGATGCCCGCCGAAGAAGATGACGAACGCGATTGCGACTGACGAAAGAATTTCGACGATAGGGTAGTAAACCGCGTAAGCCATGATGGCGTCCTTGAACGCCAGCATGTGGGCCCTATTGATGTCCTCGAACTTGTTGTAAGCCTTCTGCTCGCGGTTGAAGAGCTGAAGCACCATCATGCCGCTGACGTGTTCCTGCAGGTACGAGTTGATCCGAGCAATGGCAATGCGGATCCGGCGATAGCTTTCACGAACGCTACGCCGGAAAATGCGCGTGGCGAACATGATGAGGGGAAGCACGGCGAACGTGAGCAGCGCCAGCTTCCAGTCCATCTGAAGCATGATCAGCAGGATGCCGATCAGCACAAAGATGTCCTCGAAAATGGAGACCACGCCGGCAGTGAACATTTCGTTCAGCGCATCCACGTCAGTGGTCACGCGGGTGACAAGCCTGCCCACGGGATTCTTGTCGAAGAAGCCTACGTGCATCTCCTGAAGGTGGCGGAAGATCTGCGAGCGCAGATCGAACATCACCTTCTGACCGGTCCACTGCATGAAGTAGGTCTGAAGGAATTCGAGGAAGAAGCTGAGCCCGAGCAGTCCGACATACATCGCGCCGATCTGGGCAATGCCCGTCAGGGGAGAAGAGCTGAGCCAGGGATCAAGAACAGAATGGCTACCGGGTACCTTGACGAGATACTTATCTACCGCGGTTTTGGTGAGATACGGACCGACCACGTCGGCGGCGGCTTTCAGGATAATCGCGCCAAGCGCGGTAAGAACCTGCCAGCGGTATGGCCGCAAGTATCCGAGCAACCGCTTCATCAAGCGGCTGTCATATGCTTTTCCTAGTACTTCCTCTTCTGCGGCCATTGCGAACTATTTTAGATGGTGGGCGGGTGCTCAAGGGCGCAGGAATTTAACTCAACTGACTTTGCGAAGGACTAATGCGGAGTTTTTCGATCCGAAGGCAATGCAGTTGCAGACGGCATGTTCGACCTTCGCTCGCCGGCCCGATTCCGGGATGTAGTCGAGATCGCATTCCGGATCGGGCAAATCGAGGTTGATCGTGGGCGGAAGTTGGCTGCACTCCATCGCAATGAGGGTAGCGGCCACTCCAGCGGCTCCGCACGCACCCTGAGGATGTCCGATCTGGGATTTCAATGACGACATGGGGATCTTGTAGGCGCGGGTGCCGAAGGCAATCTTCATTGCCTGAGTTTCGATGCGGTCGTTCAGAACCGTCGAGGTACCGTGCAGGTTGACGTACTGGATATCGCTTGAGGTTATTCCTGCTTCCCCTAAAGCCAATTGAATCGCGCGAGCGGGCTCCTCGGGACTCTCGAGGCGAACACGGTGGAAAGCCTCGCATGTCGAACCGTGACCGGCGACCTCCGCGTAGATTTTCGCCTCCCGAGCTCGGGCGTGTTCCAGTTCCTCGAGCACAAACATCCATGAGCCTTCGGCAAGCACGAAGCCATCGCGATTCGCCGTAAATGGGCGCGAGCCACGTTCTGGCGCGTGGTTCCAGGAACTGGTCATGATTCGCATAAGGCAAAAGCCCTTCACGATGCCCAACGCTATTGGTGTATCCACGCCGCCGGTCACGATCATGGGCAAGACTCCTGCCTGGATCTGGCGATAGGCGTATCCGATGGCGTCCGTAGAAGACGTGCAGCCGCTGGTCACTACTTGCGACATGCCGCGGAATCCAAAGCGCATGCTAATTTCGCTCGACATCGTCCCCATCGTGCCGCTCGGGATGGCGTAGAGGCTCGCCTGCCGTTCCTTGCCGGTCAGCCAGCTGATGTATTGGGCTTCGGAAAAGTCCTGCGCACCGCCGCCTGTACCGAGGACGACACCGACCTGCCGCTTGTCGTCGATCGACATGGAGTCGGGATTCAGGCCGGAATCGGCGAGCGCTTCGGCGGTGGCACAGATCGCCATCGGGACCGAGCGCGACACATGCTTGCGCTCAAAGGGGTCGTACCAGGCTTCCTCATTGAAATCCGGTACTTCGCCGGCAATCTGTACGGCGAGTTCGCTGGGATCGAACCGGGAAATACGCCGCACCCCACTGTTGCCCGCGAGCACGGCTTCGGTAAAGGCCTGGTTTCCGATGCCGTTGGGGGAAACAACCCCCATGCCGGTGATGACGACGCGCTTCATGAAGAGTTCGTCAGTCTATCAGTTCATCAGTCTGTCAGTAAGCTCTGGAGGGGTTGGCATTCGTTTGTAAGCGGCTTTGCCAGAACTGATGAACCGACATACCGAAAAACTGAGATACTTTGGATGTGCCCCTCGGCATCTACATCTCGATCCCGTTCTGCAAGACGAAATGCTCATACTGCAACTTCGCCTCGGGCGTCTTCTCCAAGCAGGTCTTCAGACGCTACGTGGATCGAATCGTTGCGGATATTTCCGCTTCCGAGAGACTAGCCGCTCAGGTCGGCGGTGAATGGGAGCGCGAGGCTGACTCCATCTATCTGGGCGGGGGTACGCCCACCCTGCTCGAACCCGAACAGTTGAAGCGCATCTTCGAGGCAGTCCGAAACACTTTCACGGTAGAGCCGAATGCGGAAGTCACTGTCGAATGCGCCCCCGGCACGCTGACGCATGAAGTCATCGAAACCCTGCTCGATTGCGGCGTTAACCGGGTCAGCCTGGGTGTGCAGTCGTTCATCGATAAAGAAGCGTCCAGCGTCGCGCGTCTGCACACCCGACAGGTGACACTGGAAGAGATCGAGCGGCTTCGGTCAGCGGGGATCACAAATATCAGTATCGACCTGATAGCTGGCCTTCCGCACCAAACACGCGAAAGCTGGGAGCAGTCCTTATCGCAGACCATAGGGACAGGCGTGCCCCACGCGAGCGTATACATGCTCGAGGTTGATGAAGATTCGCGCTTGGGAAGAGAACTGATCGCCGGAGGCACTCGCTACCATGCCCATCACGTTCCCGATGATGACTTGACCGCCGATTTATACGAACGCGCAGTTGAGAGCCTGAACGGTGCCGGGGTGTGCCAATACGAAATTTCTAACTTCGCCCGAGACGTCTGGCAATCGAAGCACAACCTAAAATACTGGACCCGTCAGCCGTATTTCGGCTTTGGAGTCGACGCTCATTCCATGCTTCCAGCCCCGACCGGGACGGGCCTCGACGCCGTGCGATTCGCAACCAGCGACAACCTGGAGCAGTACGTATCCGGCGCAACCGTGGAGACTACCCCCATCAGCCTTGATGCGGCCATCGAAGAGGCTTTCTTTCTGGGCATGCGCACGGTTAGGGGGGTGGAATTGGAGGAACTTGCAGAGCGTTACGGCACAGCCGCCAACATCGCGTTTCGGGAGGAACTGGCGGAAATGGCTGAGGTTGGCCTGATTGAAGTTGAGGATGGCTACGTGAGGCTGACGGCACGGGGCCGACTGGTGTCCAACGAGGTTTTCTCCCGATTAATCGGAACTTCCGTCCAAAAATAGAGAAACCGGTCGGCGAACCGACCGGCTTCCGGAAAACGGAGCTAAGCTCCAGCCTTCTGCACTTCCATGTTGCTGACAAAGATGGCCTTGCCCTGGGGCGTTTGCTGGACCATTCCAGTGACCTTTACCTGCTTGCCCATCTGGGCGGCAAAGGCATCTCGGATGTTGGTCTGCCCGTCACGCCGCGGATGATGTTCTTCCGGGATGACGAGGTAAAGCTCCTTCGACGAGGTCAGGATGCCAATGGGCTGTCCGTTGCGTACGCATTTGGCGCCGCAATCCATGTGCTTTTCGCCGGTCTTACCAAGCTGCATGTAGCAGGAGACGTCTACCACTTCTCCCTGGATGGTCTCGGCTTTTCCTTTGTTCAGCCATTCCTTTTGGGCGTCGTTCGTGGCGGATTCCTGGGTGGTGGCAGTCCATTTCGAGGAGTCCTTGGAACCAAACTCTTTTGCGACCTGCGCCAGCAGGACGCCGGCAAAGACGAGAACTACGAGCCAAATGACACGTGCGGATTTCATGCTCACCCCTTCTTGCCGGAAATTATACCTGTTCGACTCCCGCGCCGTTCGCCCCGCAAGGTCATCTAATACCTGAGTAGCGTGATAGCCTATATGGAGGACTACTGTGCCCTGAACTGCCCTGTAGCAAGGGCAAACGGTTGAAGACCAGTTCCGCTGATCCGCACAAGGAAAAAACAGCTTGATCAACACCCTTTTAGGTAAGGTTTTCGGTACCAAGAACGAGCGGGAAATCAAGAAGATGATGCCCGTGGTCCAGCAGATCAACGCGCTGGAACCGGAGATGCAGAAGCTTTCTGACGACGAGTTGCGTGCCAAGACAGAAGAGTTTCGCCAGCGCATCGTCGAGCGTACCAAGCACATGTCGCTCGAAACGCAAACTGCCACGGTCGACGAGGAAAACGGGGAAGTCAATGACCTTTCCCGCGCCAAGACGCTTGATGACGAAAAGCGCCGCATCGAGAACGAAGTTCTGAACGAGCTTTTGCCTGAGGCTTTCGCCGTCGTGCGCGAGGCCGGACGCCGCATCCTGAACATGCGTCACTTTGATGTGCAGTTGATCGGCGGCATGGTTCTGCACCAGGGCAAGATCTCCGAAATGAAAACCGGTGAAGGTAAGACCTTGGTGGCTACCCTCCCCGTGTACCTCAACGCACTGCCCGGACGTGGCGTCCACGTGGTCACGGTCAACGACTACCTGGCGAAGCGCGACTCCGAGTGGATGGGCAAGATCTATACCTTCCTCGGATTGACGGTCGGAGTTATCATCCACGATCTCGATGACGAAGAGCGCCGTGCCGCTTACGGGGCCGATGTTACGTACGGCACCAACAACGAGTTCGGATTCGACTATCTCCGCGACAACATGAAGTTCGACCTGCGCGACTGCGTGCAGCGCGGGCACAACTTCTCCATCGTGGACGAAGTTGACTCGATCTTGATCGACGAAGCCCGGACTCCGCTGATCATCAGCGGCGCCAGTGAGGAATCCACCGACAAGTACGCTCGCGTCAACAAGATCATTCCCCGGATGGAGAAGGGCGAGGAAATCCCCGTTCCACAGGGTGAGCCGAAGCAGTACACGGGCGACTTCGTCGTGGACGAGAAGCACAAGACGATCACGATCACGGAAGAAGGTTGGGCGAAAGTTGAGCAGATGCTCGGGATCGACAACATCGCCGATCCTGAGAACTGGGACCTGAAACACCACGTGGAGACCGGCGTCAAAGCCCATGCGCTGTATCGCCGCGATGTCGAGTACGTGGTGAAAGATGGTGAAGTCATCATCGTTGATGAGTTCACCGGTCGACTGATGCCGGGACGCCGCTGGTCCGACGGCCTGCACCAGGCGATCGAAGCGAAGGAAAACGTCAAGATCGAGCGCGAGAACCAGACGCTCGCCACCATCACCTTCCAGAACTACTTCCGCATGTACAAGAAACTGGCCGGCATGACCGGTACGGCGGAAACGGAAGCTCCGGAATTCGACAAGATCTACAAGTTGGAAGTAGTTGTCATCCCGACGAACCGCCCACTTTTGCGCGTTGAAAATCCAGACATCGTCTACCGGACGGAGAAGGAGAAGTATTTCGCGGTTTCCGACGAGATTGCGAAACTGCACGAAAAAGGGCAGCCGATCCTGGTCGGTACTACCTCGATCGAAAAGTCCGAGCGGCTCTCCGACATTCTGAAGCGCAAAGGCGTGAAGCACGTGGTGTTGAACGCCAAATACCACGAGAAGGAAGCTGAAATCGTTGCACAGGCCGGGCGTCTGGGCATGGTAACGATTGCCACCAACATGGCCGGCCGCGGCACGGACATCTTGCTTGGCGGCAACGCTGAATTCATGGCGAAGCAGGAACTGGTCAAGAAGGGCATCGCCACCGCCGTTCAACAGACGGGCGGCGAAATTGAGCACCGGCATCGCGAGGGAATTACGCTCTGGTACTACCAGGGTGCGGAGTTTGAGTGTCCGACCTCTGAGTGGGAGAGCACCTTCGCCCGTTACAAATCGGAGACGGACGCCGAGCACCAGCAGGTCGTGAGTGCCGGAGGCCTGCACATCCTCGGCACGGAGCGGCACGAAGCGCGGCGCATCGACAACCAGCTTCGCGGACGCGCCGGCCGCCAGGGCGACCCGGGTTCCTCCCGCTTCTACCTGTCTCTGGAAGATGACCTGATGAGGATCTTCGCCAAGGAGTGGGTCAGCAACCTGCTTCAACGGCTGGGGATGGAAGAAGGAATTCCGATCGAGTCCGGGTTGATCACGCGCCGTATTGAAGCAGCCCAGAAGGCGGTCGAAGCACAGAACTTCGAAGCCCGTAAACACCTGCTTGAGTATGACGACGTCATGAACAAGCAGCGCGAGGCGGTGTACAGCCTTCGTCATCAACTGCTTGAAGGGCTCGATCAGAAAGACCTCATCCTGGAAGACTACGTGGCTGACATCCTTGGCCAGCAGATGGACAAGTTCGCCGATAAGGACGTCCATCCCGAGGATTGGGATACCAAGGGCCTGAAGGATGCGATCTTCACCCGCTTTGGTGTGGACATCCTGGCTGAAGGCATAGATGCCACTCAACTCAGCCGTCAGGAACTTGGTGACCGCGTCTTCGAAAAGCTGAAGGAGCGCTACGAGGCCAAGGAGAGACTGATCGGTTCTGAAGCGATGCGCTATCACGAGCGCATGATCATGCTCAGCGTGCTCGACCAACTTTGGAAAGAGCACTTGTTGAACATGGATCATCTGAAGGAAGGCATCGGACTGCGCGGCTATGGGCAGCACGATCCGCTTGTAGAGTACAAGAAAGAATCCTTCAGCATGTTCGAAGACATGATGTCGCGCTTCGAAGAAGACACCACGCGATATCTGTACCTGATGCAGGTGATTGGTGCGGATCAGCAACAGGCGCAGCAGGCACCGCAACCTGTGGTTGAACATGGCCATGATGGCGACGGCCGCCGTCCGCGGCGTCACCAGAC
Organism: Terriglobales bacterium; assembly: GCA_035561515.1. Lineage (NCBI taxonomy): Bacteria > Pseudomonadati > Acidobacteriota > Terriglobia > Terriglobales > Terriglobales bacterium. The sequence goes on from DATMXP010000039.1 coordinate 50,352, forward strand.
CAGCGTGGACGATCTGGAAGAAGAATTCCTTCGCAAGAAAAAGCGCGAGCTACAGCAGGCGCGCATGGCGGGTTCGGGTGATGCCGGACAGGTGCAGCAGGTGGTTCGTGCGGCCGCAAAGGTCGGACGCAACGATCCCTGCCCATGCGGATCAGGCAAGAAGTACAAAAAGTGTTGCGGTATAAACGCCTGATTTAAAAGGCAACTGAAGGCCCCAGTCGAAATTCGGCTGGGGCTTTCGTTTTGTGAGTCATTCGCCTTCTGACGGGGTTAGTACATGATGTGGAGGCGAGGATGGCAGCCCCCGTTTATTGTTCGTATAACAACATTTTATCGATCCACAAGCGGGGCGCCCTCATCGAAAAAGTATGGTAGCTCTTCGACTGGTTAGACTGATCGAATCTCATTCGGAACAACTGGCTGACAGCCTTGTTCAGAAGCTGCAAACATCGGAACGCACCACGGCGTACCGGGAGATACCCGTGTACGAGCTGCGCGAAGCCGTGCTCCAGGTCTATCAGAACCTGGGCGAGTGGCTGATGACGAAGACCGACAGCGACGTGGAAGTCCGTTACAAGGAGCTAGGGGCACGGCGCGCGGCAGAGGTCCCGTTGCACCAGTTTCTTGCCTCCATGCTGATGACCAAGGAACATCTCTGGGCTTATTTGCGGCGAGAGGCGATGTCGGACGGTGCGCTCGCCCTGTACGGTGAGTTGGAGTTTCTGCAGGCGCTGACGAACTTTTACGATCGGGCGATCTATTACGCCAGTGTTGGGTACAGCGAAGCCAGGCAGCGTCTGGCTCACACAGCCGCCTAGGCTATTTCGATTTGACTTCGGCGAAGGTCATGTTTTTGGCCCAACTGTTGTGTTTGTTCGTCCAGTCGAAGAAGAGATCTGCGTAGCTCTTGGTGATGTAGTTGGCTTCGTCTACTCCGATCTTTTGTGCGATGGCATCGATCCAGCCGGGGCTACCCTCGATCTCGCCGAAGTCGCCGATGGGGGTTTCGTCGAGTACGACGTGGCCTTGCCCATCAGTCCACTCACTACGGAACTTCTCGTAGCTGAATTGCGGATCGAATCCGAGTGATTCGAAAATCCTGCCCAGAGCCTCTCCGTCTTCGATTCTTGTCTCCGTCTCCAATCGCGTTTTGTGTCGTGCGTCGTGTGACTTGGCCTTGTGAGTCAGCACCCAGCGGTCGCCATATTTCCGGATACGCAGCAACTCGCCACGACGCCGCAGGCGTCCGTTGCTGTCATAGAGAGTGTTGAATTCGTGCGTCCGGGGCGTAATCTCCTGGAACCCAATTTTCTGCAGACGCTCGCGCAGTGCGTTCAAATCGTCGACATGGAATTTGACTTCGACTTCGCTCGGCATTGCGGGCAAGTGTACCGAATCTGCAGCCGGATTCCTAAGTACACATCTAAATAGCCTCAGCAGGAGGAATCTTTGCAGGAAACAAGGCATATCAACCTTCCCGACCGCCGGCACAACCTGCCGTTCAGCGACGCTGTCCTTGTCGGAAATACTCTTTACCTTTCCGGCCGTATTGGAATCGACCCGAAGACGGGCGTGGTGCCCGAGAATGTCGACGCGGAGATTACCTTGCTGCTCGATGGCGTGCAAGATGTGCTCGCAACGGCCGGTCTAACGATGGACGACCTCGTGTACGTACAGATATTCTGCCCGGATCTCTCACTTTTTGACCAATTCAATGAACGCTATCGCGCTTGCTTCAAAGGCCCGCTGCCCGCTCGGGCATTCATCGGTTCCGGACCGCTCCTGCGCAACGGCAGGTTCGAACTTCAGGGGATTGCAGTGCGTACATAACCTAACGGAACACCAATCGTCTATTCTTGGAATAGATTCGGTTTTCGGGAGACGCTCACAATTTGGAGAACATTGGAATGCAGATAACTCGCGCCCTGCTCGGGGCAATTGCGGCGCTTTCATTTACGTGCTCGTTCACGATGGCGCAGGAGAAGCAAGGAGTCTCGCACGTGGTGCCTGCCTGGGTCCAGCGCAGCAACGAAAATGCCAAGGTCTTGCTAGACCTGGAAGCTAGGTACAACCCCGAAGGTGCTCAGCAGAGCGGGGTGGACGGGGTTGACGAGCAGATCTTCGACCTCAAGCCGAACCGTGAACAAAGGTACAAAAAGGATCTGCTGGCTGCGATCGAGGAACTTCAGTCCAGGCTTGCGAAGGAAAAGGACGAGCACGTACGCCAGGACCTCGCGATCATGATCGACAATGCCAAAAAGGACATTCACGGCATCGATCTTTCCGAGAGACTAGAAATACCTTACTTCGACATGAACCGAACCGTGTTCTACGGTCTGAGATCTCTGCTGGATGACCAGATCGCTCCCGAACGCCGCAAAGCGGCACTTGTCCGGTTGCGTAAATACGCCGGAATGGAAGAAGGCTATACCCCTGTCACAAAACTGGCAGAAGCGCATATTGCTGAAAAGCTCAATCTTCCAGGTCGAATCGGTCCTTTTAAGGGAGAACTGGAAACAGATCTCGCCAACGGGTCCTCGTTCATAAGCGGAATTGAGGGTCTATTTAAGAAATACGGGATCACGGGTTACGAAGAACCCTTGGCGAAGTTGAAAGCACAACTGGCCGAATACAACGACTTTGTGCGCGCGAAGGTATTGCCCAAAGCCCGAACAGATTTCCGGCTTCCTCCGGAGCTTTACGCGTACTCGCTGGAGCGGGTTGGCGTGGACTTGCCGCCACAACAACTCGCCGATGTGGCGCATGCCGCCTTCAACGATATCCAGAAGGAAATGCAAGCCCTGGCGCCGAAGATCGCCAGCCAGCGTGGCTGGAAATCGACCGATTACCGCGATGTTATTCGCGAGTTGAAGAAAGAGCAGTGGACGGGCGAATCGATCCTGGCCAACTACAAAAAGCGTATCGGTGAAATTGAAGACATCATCCGGCGAGAGAAACTGGTGACGCTGCCGTCGCGCCCGATGCGTATACGTCTGGCGAGCGAGGCGGAAAGCGCCGCCGTGCCGGCTCCCAATATGCGTCCGCCACGCCTGATTGGAAATACCGGAGAAGCAGGAGAATTCGTTCTTCCGTTGAGTTTCCCGTCGAAGGAAAAGGGGAAGGAACAAAAGTTCGACGACTTCACGTACGCCGCCGCTTCGTGGACACTGACCGCGCACGAGGGTCGTCCTGGGCACGAGCTACAGTTCGACGCGATGGTGGAGAACGGTATCTCGATCGCACGTGCTTTGTACGCGTTCAACAGCACCAACGTGGAAGGGTGGGGCCTTTACGCCGAGAAGATACTGCTCCCCTATATGCCGCTGGAAGGGCAATTGGTATCGCTGCAGTTCCGGCTGCACCGCGCTGCCCGGGCATTCCTTGATCCCGAACTCCAGATGGGCAAAGTGACACCGGAACAGGCGCACAAAGTGCTGACAGACGACGTTGTGCTGTCGGACGCCATGGCGACGAGCGAAGTGCAGCGCTACACGTTCCGCTCACCCGGACAGGCGACCTCATACTTTTACGGCTACACGAAACTAGTCGCCCTGCGCAGTGATGTGGAGAAGGCGCTCGGAAAGAAATTCGACGCCCACAAGTTCCATGACTTCATCTTGTCGCAGGGGTTACTGCCGCCGAACCTGCTCCGCAAAGCGGTGATGGACCAGTTTGTGCCGGAGATGCAGGGGAATAAGGTGGCGCGACTGAACTAGTTCGAACGGAAGTGAAGGGGCGATCCGAAAAGGGTCGCCTTTATTTTTCGCGCGCGACCACGAACTCGGGCGCCCATAACAGGGCCCGCTTGCTTTCTGAGTCGGGGAAGGAACAGATTGCCTTGCTCGCCGTTTCGGCGTACTCGGTGGCCCGCGCGATAGCGTAATCCAGCGATCCGTAGCGGGTCAGGATGTCGAGAATTTCCGAATGGCTCACGCCGTTGAACTTCCGCTCATGAAGCACGGTTTTGATTTTCGACCGCTCGGCTTGAGTGCAATTCTCCATGGCGTGGATAACTGCCATCGTTGCCTTGCCTTCGCGTAGATCGCTGGCTACTGGCTTGCCCAGCACTTCTTCCGACGCGGTGAGATCGAGCACGTCGTCCACTATCTGGAACGCCATGCCGAGATTTCTCCCGTACGACCCGAGTTTCTCTTCCTGCTCCGGGGTGCCGTTGCCCACGATTGCGCCCAGTCGCATGCAAACGGAAAACAGGCAGGCCGTTTTCCGATAGATCAGATCGAGATACTCGTCCATCGAAACCGACTTGCCGAGCGTCTGCATCTGGAGCAGTTCGCCCTCCACCATCTGCTGCGTCAGTTCGATTAGGACGTCGAGAATCCGCAGATTGCGCTCTTCAAGAGCGATCTTGAAGGCCTGCATGTAGAGCCAGTCACCGGCAAGGACGCATTTCGAGTTGCCCCACTGGGTGTTGGCGGCGGCGCGTCCCCGGCGGGTCTGAGCTTCGTCAATGATGTCGTCGTGAACGAGTGTGGCGGTGTGGATGATTTCGACCACAGCTCCAAGTCGTACCGGCGTCCGTCCTGTGCGCTCGAAAAGCCGCGCTGACAGCAATAAAAGGGCAGGGCGCAGGCGCTTTCCGCCTCCAGCACGAAGGTATTCACCGATCTCCGTGATGACCTTCACGTTCGAGACCGTTCCGCGTCCGAATTCCCGCTCGATAGCGGCGAGATCGTCGCGCAGCAGATCGAAAACTTCCTTCGCGTTTCCTGTTGCCGGTGTGGCCAAGCCCCGTTTCCCCGTTAACTAGAGCGATAATTTGTAAACTGCATGTCGATGCCGAAATCCTTGTTACGCAGGAGGGTGATAATTTCCTGCAGCGTGTCGCGGTCCTTGCCGCTCACGCGCACCAAATCACCCTGGATCGATGCCTGGACCTTCTTCTTTGTGTCCTTGATGGCCTTCACGATCTCGCGTGCTTTTTCGATCGGGATCCCCTGCTGCATCGTGATCTTCTGACGCACGGTGCTGCCCGCGGCAGGCTCAATCGTACCGTAATTCAACCCCTTGAGAGGAACGCCGCGCTTCACCAGTTTCCCCTGGAGCACGTCGTTAACGGCTTTCAGTTTGTATTCATCCGCGGAGGCGAGCGTGATCGAGTCCTTGTCCAGCGTGATGTCGGACTTCGAGTCCTTCAGGTCAAAGCGCGTATGGATCTCCTTCAGCGCCTGCTGGACGGCGTTGCTCACTTCCTGGTGGTCTATCTTGCTGACGATGTCGAAGGTGTTCTCCGGCATAAACTTCTAGTGTACGCTATCGCACGATTTCCCCGGTTGGAATTTCGAGTTTGAAGAAGCGGTAGAAATTCTCCGCGGTCTGACGCCCCAAGTCTTCTGCCGTCAAGCCCCGAATTGTCGCTATGTACTTCACTGTCTCCGCTAAGTACGCGGGCTCATTCCTTTTGCCACGCCAGGGTATGGGCGCCAGGTAAGGCGAATCGGTTTCCACCAGAATCCTCTCCAGTGGCGCCATTCGGGCGACCTCCTGGATGTTCATGGCCTTAGGATACGTAACGTTTCCGGCGAACGAAATCATGAAACCCATGTGCAATGCCGACGTCGCATGATGTTTCTCGCCGGTGAAGCAATGCAGGATTCCACCGAGTCCACTCGTCGCCCAATGCTGACGGAGGAGTCGGAGAAGGTCGTCCCAAGCGTTCTCAGAATTGTCCGACGGTCGATTGTGGATGATGATCGGCAACCTAGCCGATTTCGCCATCTCCATCTGCTCTACAAAGATGCGCTGCTGTACGTCTCGCGGCGAATGATCGTAGTGGTAGTCGAGCCCAATTTCCCCCCAGGCAATTACATGCGGACTTTTCGCCCATTGTTCCAGCCGCATGAGGGCAGCGGCGTCCGCCAGCCGGGCTTCGTGCGGATGTACGCCGACAGACGCATAGATTTTTGGCGTGGAAGGGAACTCGCCTGCTACCTGTGCTTCCGCGAACTTGACGGCGCAATCGGCAGTGTCGGGCCCATCGCCATTCCCGATCGCGAGCAACGCGACGATACCGGCTTCGTGTGCACGGCGAAGCGCGTCCGCGCGGTCTTCTGCGAACCTCGGCCCTTCAAGATGGCAATGGGAATCAACGAGCATATGGTGGCTCGTAATTCGTGGCTCTCCGGTCACGAACCACGGATCACGCTATTTCAGTTTCGCCCCGGGTGGTACTTCCTCCAGGAAACTTGCGAGGATCGGCTTGCCTTCCTCGCCCAACGATGCGGCCAGCAACATGCCGTTCGACTCCAACCCACGCATCTTGCGGGGCTGAAGGTTGGCGACGATGATGATCTTCCGACCGACAAGCTGCTCCGGCGGATCGTACGCTTTCGCGATTCCGGCTAGAATCTGCCGCTGTTCGTAGCCGAGGTCGATTTCCAACCGCAAGAGCTTGTCTGCGCCCTTTACCTTTTCGGCGACCTTGATCTGCGCAACTCGCAGATCGACCTTCAGGAAGTCGTCGATGGTGATCTTCTCCATCGGCGCGGCATATGGACTTGTTGCTGCGGGGGCAGCTTCCGTTGGACCCGCTGCCGATTGTGCCGCCGGCTGACCGGCCTGTGCCCCGGCCCCTGCCGGTTCAGCTGCGGCTGCCTGCGCCTGTGGCGCTACGGTTTGCTTGTTCTGCTCTTCGAGGTTTTGCATTCTTTCAATCACTGATTTGTCGGCACGCGGAAACACCGGTTCCACTTTACCCAGCTTGGTGCCGACCTCCAGTTGTCCCCATTTCAATTGATCGAGCCGGACCTTGGTGATATCTCCCAGTCCAAGCTGCGTAAAGATCTTTGCCGTCGATTCCGGAATCACCGGATGCGAAAGTGTCGTCACGATTCGGAGTGCTTCTGCCGACGTGTACAAGATCGTTGCCAGGCGTGAGCGGCTTGCGTCGTCGGTTTTATCGCCAAGCGTCCAGGGCTCGTTGTCCTTGATGTACTTGTCGACAGCGCCGATCAGCCCCCAAATGGTCTCCAGCGCCTTCGAGAACTGGTACTCGTCGAAAAGTCGGTTCGTCTCTTCGATCGTCCTAGTTGCCAGTTCCGCCATTGCCTTGTCGGCTTCGGTGCGTGTTGCTGTCGCCGATGGATACGGGATTTCGCTCTTGAAGTAGCGGTCGATCATGGTGAGCGTGCGGCTGGCCGCATTCCCGAGGCCGTTGGCGAGATCGGCATTAAACCGCTGCACCAGCGCATCGAACGAGAACGATCCATCCTGACCGAATACCACTTCGCGCAGCAGGAAGTAGCGCATGGCGTCGGCGCCAAGAACGTCCAGGATTGTGTCCGGGCGCACAATATTTCCGCGCGACTTGGACATCTTGCTTTGCTCAAATAACAGCCATCCGTGCGCGATAATCCGCTTCGGAAGAGAAATTCCGGCAGCCATCAGGAACGCTGGCCAGTACACGCAATGGAAACGAACGATTTCCTTCCCGATGAAGTGCACGTCCGCGGGCCAATACTTCTTGAATTTCGAATCATCATCCGACCCGAAGCCAAGGGCCGTGATGTAGTTCGAGAGCGCGTCAAGCCAAACGTAAATCACGTGCTCCGGATCGTCCGGAACTGGGATGCCCCACTTGAAGCTGCTACGCGATACCGAAAGATCGCGCAGTCCGCTGCGGACGAACGAAATCACCTCATTGCGGCGCGTTTCCGGCTGAATGAAGTTCGGATTCTCCGTGTACAGCTTCAGCAATTTGTCTTCGAAGGCCGACAGTTTGAAGAAGTAATTTTCTTCCGTGACGGTTTCGGTGGGGCGACCACACTCGGGGCACGGAGCGCCTGGCCCGGCGGCGTCCACGAACAACTCGTCGAACACGCAATACTGGCCGGTGTACTTGCCCTTGTAGATGAACCCTTTGTCGCGCAGCACTCGGAACAGGTGCTGCACACCTTTCTTGTGACGCTCGTCGGTGGTGCGGATGAAATCGTTGTAGGTGATCCCCATCCGATCCCACGTCGCCTTGAAGTGCATGGCCACATCGTCGGCTAATGCTTTCGGGGTGATGCCTGCCGTCTGCGCTGCACGTTCAATCTTGATGCCGTGCTCGTCGGTTCCAGTGAGGAAGTAGGTGTCCGCGCCGAGCATGCGCTGGCGCCGCGCAACCGAGTCGCAGACGATGGTGGTGTATGCGTGTCCAATATGCGGACGCGCATTCACGTAATAAATCGGTGTAGTGAGATAGAACTTTCTATCCATTCTGCTGATCCAGATAAACCTTGATTGCTTCCTGCATTACCGCCTTCAGCGGCACGCCCTTTTCGGAAGCGATGCGCCGGCAGTCTTCATATTCCGGCGCGTAATTCGTCACCGTGCCATTCAGGTTCGCGACCTTCATTCGAACTTCGCCCCATTGCGTCTTCACCGACATGGCACGGCGCGTAAGTATCTCGCGGCGCTCCTCACGCATTCGAATGCCGAGCGTCGTCGTTTCGGCGAAGATGATCTTCGTCAACTTCTGCGTGTCTTCTGTACGTGCGAGGACAGTGAGCAGCATTCCGGGGCGCCCTTTTTTCATCTGCACCGGGGTGCCGAAGACGTCGAGGGCACCGGAATCGAAGAGGCGGTCCATGACATAGCCGAAGACCTGCGGATTCAGGTCGTCGAGGTTGGCCTCGAGCACCGAAATCGTCTCAGGCGTAGCCGCATGAGAGTCGACGCCGGATTCGCCTACGGTAATCCGCAACACGTTTGGTTGTCCCGGCATATCACGCGAACCCGCGCCGTAGCCGGACTTTTCGATTTTGTACGCTGCTGTACCGAAGCGCGAAGCGAGCGTCTTCACGATGGCTGCTCCCGTCGGTGTGGTCAGTTCCTTTTCGATCCCCGACGAATACACGGGCACGCCCTTCAGCATTTCAACTACGGCCGGCACGGGAACAGGGAGCCTTCCGTGTGCGCACTGAACGGTGCCCGAACCGACGTTGATCGGCGAACAAATCCATGCGTCCACGCCAAGGGCTTCGCTTCCAACAGCCGCACAAACGATATCGACGATTGCATCGACCGCGCCCACCTCATGGAAATGGATCTTCTCGATCGTGGTGTTGTGAATCTTGGCTTCCGCCTCGCCCAGTGCCTGAAAAATTGCCAGTGCCTGTTGTTTTGCGCTGTCGTTGATGGTCGCGGACGAAATGATCTTCCTGATGTCGTTCAGGCTGCGCCCATGCGAATGTTCGTGATGATGAGCATCGTCAAGGGAATGGCTGTGCTTGTGAGCGTGATCATGTCCGTGCGCATGCTCGTGCGAGTGATGATGTTGATGATCTTCCGCTGGGCCTTCTTTCTCGTCACCGACCCAGACATCCACCTTGATGGCGGCGATGCCGCTTCGCATCACCTTTTTCACTTCCAGTCGGGCACCCAGGTTCAGCGCGCGCACCGCTTCTTCCAGCGTCTCGGGAGACACTCCGGCGTCCACCAGCGCGCCAAGAAACATGTCGCCGCTGATTCCGGAAAAGCACTCCAGGTAAGCGATTCGCATAAGAATGGACCGTGAAACAAACGTGCCCGGCTGCGCACGTTCAAACTTCTCATCATAGGTTTCGCGCGGTGCTCCGTCAAACGTCGAAGTAAGTTTCCGCCTGATATAATCGCTGTTTCTTCAGCAGCTTACGGGGACTTCATACACCTTGTACCTTCATTTCCAGCACGTTTTATCTGAGCGCGTCCGGCAATTTCTCCGCGACCATTTCCAGGTCGAATTAGACAATATCGTCATCGAGCAGCCGCCCAAGGTAGAGTTCGGCGAGTACGCCCTTCCGCTCTCCTTCGAGTTGGCGAAAAAGCTGCGCAAGGCTCCACGGAAGATCGCCGAAGAGATCGTCGCCAACATCGGTCCGATCGAAGGCTTTGAGAAACTCGAAGTCGCCGGTGCCGGGTATATCAACGCCCGTCTCAACCGGACTCAGGTCGCCAGCGCGCTGATACAAGGCCAAGCTCCGCCGCCCGGGCACACAGAAAAAGAGAAGATTCTCGTCGAGCACAGCTCGATCAATCCGAACAAGGCCGCGCATATAGGGCACCTGCGCAATGCCATCCTGGGAGACACTTTCGTCCGGCTCCTGCGTTCCAGCGGCTACCCGGTTGATGTGCAGAACTATATCGACAACACCGGAGTGCAAGTTGCCGACGTCGTAGTCGGTTTCCGAGAACTGGAAAAGAAGAGCAACGCCGACATCGAGCAGCTCACCAAATCCAAGCGCTTCGACTATCTCTGCTGGGACGTCTACGCCCGTGCCTCGCAGTGGTACGAGCAGGACAAAGCTAATCTAAAGAAGCGGTTGGACACGCTGCACGCCATTGAGCAGGGCAACAACGAAATCGCGCAACTGGCTGACATCATCGCCACCGCCGTGCTCCGGCGCCATCTCGAAACCATGGAGCGTCTGGATATTGAGTACGACTTCTTGCCGCGCGAGAGCGAGATCCTGCACCTGCATTTCTGGGAACTCGCCTTCAAGCAGATGGTCGAAAAAGGCGTGCTCACCAAGGAAGAACAGGGCAAGAACGCCGGATGTTGGGTGATGCGGCGTCCGTCGGCAGCAGGGAAGAGTGCCGACGAACTGACCGATGAAGATCAGAAGGTGATCGTGCGCTCCAATGGCACAGTCGGATATGTCGGCAAGGACATCGCCTATCACCTCTGGAAATTCGGCAAACTCGGACGCGACTTCGGATATCGCAAGTTCCACCAGTATCCGAACGGCAAGGAGGTTTGGATTTCGGCGGAAGATGGCGAGAAGAACCATCCGCATTTTGGCGATTCCGCGGCGATTTACAACGTCATCGATACGCGCCAATCGGAGGCCCAGAACACAGTCGTGGATGCACTCACACTGCTGGGTTACACCGATGCCGCCCATCATTACACTCACTTCTCGTACGAAATGGTGGCGCTCACGCCGCGCTGCGCGCAGGAGTTGGGCTATCCGCTTTCCGAAGACGAAATGGGTAAGGCTTTTATCGAGGTCTCGGGCCGGCGTGGCTTCGGCGTGAAGGCCGATGACCTCATCGACCGCCTGATCGCCACCGCCAAGAAGGAAGTCGACGTCCGCCATCCTGAGTTGCAGGAACTCGAGCGCATCGACATCGCCACGAAGATTGCCGTAGGCGCGCTGCGCTACTTCATGCTCAAGTTCACAAAGACCAGCGTCATCGCTTTCGACTTCAAGGAAGCTCTGAGCTTCGAAGGCGAAACCGGACCATATGCGCAGTACGCCGTTGTGCGCGCCACCAACATCTTCCGCAAAGCCAATACCACACCCGAGGCCGCGCTCACGGCTGCGGACTACGGCCGATTCCTGGCAGGCGAAACCGGCACAGAGATCTGGGAGCTCTGGCTCATTGCTTCACAGACCTCATCCATCATCGAGCAGTGCATCAACACTACGGAACCGGCCTGTCTGGCGAAGCACGCGTTTCAACTGGCGCAGCAGTTTAACAACTTCTACCACAGGCACCACATCCTCACCGAGGCCGATGAGCAGCGGAAGAAGTTTCTGCTGGCGACAGCAGCAGTGGTACGCCGCGAGTTGATCCGCGTGCTAGGAGTGATGGGAATTGTTGTGCCTCCGGTGATGTAGCAACACTCTTCGGTGCGAGTAACGGCGCGCTTGCTCACCGCAGACGATTCCGTGAATCGTCCTACCCATAGCCCGAATCCGATGATTTGGAGGACGAAATGCCCGCTCGCATCGAAAATTACGCCAAGCTTTCCGCGGCTCAGTCTCGCGCCCTATTTCAACTCCAGACCGAAGTAAATAAGTCCGGCATCGATCCAACCATTCTTGAGCTGATCAAAATCCGTGCTTCGCAGATCAACGGCTGTGCGTACTGCATTGACATGCACACAATCGACGCGCGTGCGCACGGCGAAACCGAACAGCGAATTTATGCCCTCAATGCATGGGAAGAAGGGCCGTTCTTCAGCGAACGTGAGCGCGCGGCGCTGGCACTCACTGAAGCGATGACGCGCATTTCCGATACTCACGTCCCTGACTCCGTCTACGACCATGTTCGAGAGCACTTCAGCGAACAAGAGGTCGTGAACCTTGCCTGGGCGATCATCGCGATCAACTCGTGGAACCGCCTTGCCATCACCTTCCGCGCGCAGCCTGGTAATTACAAACCTCAAGCCGCCAAAGCCAGCTAGTGACAACCTGGTAGTCACATCAACAGCGATTGCCGTCCCATCCTTCTCGTCTGCCAGGAAGGATGGGATTACACTTCATTACGGGGATGGCGGTTCAGAAACATTTCAGGAACATCTCAGTGCCTGCCAAGTACGCGGTTGCGTGCTTTGCGAGTTAATGAGGATGCCACTAACGCCCCTTTTTTGAGGAAGGCATGCGCAAGGATTTCAACCTGGTACTGCAGCAGACACTCCATGAAGCACTCCAATACTTACAGGAACTGGACACGCTTCCCGTGGGCGCCACTTCGTCGCTCGACGATTTACGCCAGCGCCTCTGCAAAGAACTGAGCTCCCATGGAACAGAACCAGTCGACGTCATTCGCGATCTTGCCCGCGACGTCGCGGGAGGACTGAATAACTCCGCCAATGCGCGCTTCTACGCCTGGGTAATCGGCGGATCGCTTCCTTCGGCGCTTGCCGCAGATTGGCTTACGTCCACATGGGACCAGAATGCAGGCATGTACGCCGTCAGTCCCGCCGCGGCGATTGTCGAAGAAGCAGTGGGCGTGTGGCTGAAGGATCTTTTCGGCCTCCCGCAGAGTGCTTCGTTCGCGCTGGTCACCGGCTGTCAGATGGCCCATACCACCTGTCTTGCTGCGGCGCGATCATCATTGCTGAAGCAGCACGGTTGGGACGTCGAGCGTAAGGGTCTTGCCGGATCCCCGGCGATCCGCGTTTTTTGTGGGGAGCGGCACGCCACCATTGACCGCTCCCTTCGGCTACTCGGTCTCGGCGATGCATCGATTACATCGCTCGCCACCAGCAACTCCGGCCAACTTGAACCGGCAGCTCTGGAACAGGCGCTGAAGGAATCTAAGGGTTCGCCGGCCATCGTCCTCCTTCAGGCAGGGGACGTAAATACCGGCAGCTTCGACGACTTCGAAGCCCTGATCCCGATTGCCCGCCGCTACCAGGCATGGACCCACGTTGACGGCGCTTTTGGTATGTATGCCGCGGCCAGCCCTCGATTGCAGCATCTTGTCCGCGGTATCTCCAACGCCGATTCCTGGGCCACCGACGGACATAAGTGGCTCAACGTCCCCTACGATTGTGGCTATGCCTTCGTGGCGCACCCTGAGCCACACCGGGCTTCTATGACATATCAGGCGCACTATCTGTCTCATCAGGACGAGGCCCGCGATCCGCTCGACTTCAATCTCGACTTCTCCCGTCGTGCTCGCGGATTCGCCAGCTATGCCGCACTCCGCGAACTCGGGCGCAATGGTGTCCGTGAACTCGTCGAGCGCACCTGCGATTGCGCCGCTGCGATCGTCGACGGCCTGTCGCAAATGGAAAACGTGGAGGTCCTTTCGCGTCCCATCATCAACCAGGGAGTCGTTGCGTTCCTCGATCCCTCGGGCCAGCCGTCCGACGCTTGGAACGACCGCACGATTGCCGAGATCGACCGCGAAGGAACATCGTTCTTTTCTGGGACCACATGGAAAGGTCGCCGGGCCATGCGTATCAGCGTCTCCAACTGGCAGACGTCCGCCGACGACGTGAAGCGCACGCTGGAAGGCATTCAGCGCGCGCAACAATCTCTTCTCGCAACGAGCAAGAAAATCGGTCAGCCCGTGGGCTGACCGATTCACAACCTCGCGGCAGTTATAGTCCCGCGCCCTTATCGGAGCGTTCCTTTGCCGCTTTCGTTCCGGGCTGCGACTTCTCCTGTGTGCCGCCCGTGAAGCCAACGGTGCCTCCGCTGACGCCACCACCGGCCAACTCTTGTGTGAACTCGATAATTGACCGAACCGCAATGCCAGAGGGCCCTTTCGCGATCCAAGCTTTGTTGTCTTCGATCCAAGCCGTACCGGCGATGTCCAGATGGATCCACGGCGTATCTGCCACGAACTCTTTCAGGAACATCGCTGCTGTCACAGCTCCGCCCCAACGGCCGCCACTGTTCATAATGTCGGCAATATTGGACCGAATCGATTCGAAGTAATCCGCATCCAGCGGCAACCGCCACATCTTTTCGCCTGCACGCTTGTGCGCTTCGCTCCATGCTTTCGCCATGCCGTCATCATTCGCGAAGACACCAACGTTGACATATCCAAGCGCAATCACGCACGCGCCGGTCAGTGTCGCCGCGTCGATTAGGTGTGTCGCTCCCAACTGACGCGCATAGTGCAGGCCGTCGGCCAGAACCAGCCGACCCTCCGCATCGGTGTTGATGATCTCGATCGACTTACCCGACATCGCGATCTGCACATCGCCGGGCTTCTGGGCTTTGCCCGAGGGCATGTTTTCGGTCGCGCAGACGATCCCGATTACCTTCACCTTCGGCTTCAGCATGGCAATTGCCCGCATCGCTCCGATCATCGTTGCGCCTCCGGCCATGTCGTACTTCATCTTTTCCATGCCGTCGCTAGGCTTGATGGAGATGCCGCCGGTGTCGAATGTAATGCCTTTACCGACCAGTCCGAGTACTGGTGAAGCCGGCGCGCCCTCCGGTTCGTATGTCATCACGATCAGTGCCGGGGGCTCTTCCGACCCCTGGGCAACGCTCCAGAATGCGCCCATCTTCAGGTCTTTGATCTTGTCGGCGCCATAGACTTCGCACTTGATACCGGTTTCCTTCGCCATCTGCTTGGCGAATTCGCCCATCTTGGTCGGTGTCAGACGATTGCTCGGCTCATTCACCATCACGCGCGTGTAGTTCTGTGACTCGCCGATGATCCGACCCTCCTTCACCGCCTGTTCGGCAACAGCCTTGTCAGCGCTGGTGACGATGGTGACATCATTCACGCTCTGGTCCTTGCGATCGCTTTTGTACGTGTCCGGATCGAAGTTCCCGATCAGCGATCCCTCGACGACGCAGCGAATCGCATCAACGGCTCCGCCTGCGATCTCCGGGGCGAAGATAGCCACAGAGCGCAGCGCCCGTGGCTTCATGAAGCGAACAGCCGTCCCGGCGAGGCGACGCATCTCGGCAGCGCCGAAGTTCTTCGCCTTGCCGCCGCCGATCAGTAACAGCCTTTTTGCTTTGAGTCCGTGCGGACGATGGATCAGCGTCGTCTCAAAGCTCTTTCCCGTCACCTCGCCGGAATGCAGGACTTCCTTGGCCGCCTCGAACACCCCCGGGTCGTTGCAGAGGAGTTTGGGTTGGTTCGCCGATCCCTCTCCGTGGTCCAGAACAGGGACCGCAAAGCATTCCGTTACGAGGTCTGCTGGTGATTGCAAATGAAGATGAATATTCATGCTTTTCTTCCTTTAATCTCGTTTTGGCCCGCAGCCCTAACCGGCCTTTCGAGACCGGGCTACCGCCTCGCGAGCTTCCTTGTCAGCCGTCCGGCGACGTTCGGTTTCACGCTTGTCCCACTGCTGTTTGCCTTTTGCCAGGGCAAGTTCGACCTTCACGCGGCCATTCTTGAAATACAGCCTGATTGGGATCAGCGTCAGGCCTTTTTGCTGTGTTTTGCCGATCAATTTCCGGATTTCTTCCCGGTGGACCAGCAATTTACGGGTGCGCAATGCCTCGTGGTTGTTATAGGTGCCGTGGGAGTAGGGGCTGATATGCGCGTTCAGCAGCCACAATTCGTTGTCTTTTACTACCCCATAGGAGTCTTTGAGGTTGGCTTTGCCATCGCGGACGGACTTCACCTCGGTTCCCGTCAGGGCAATACCGGCCTCGAACTTCTCCAGGAGGAAATAGTTATGGCTGGCGGCGCGATTCACCGCGGCATCGCGCACTCCCGAAGCGGTTGGTTGGCGCTTCGGGGATTTCTCCGGATTGGGTTTGGTCTGATGCGTGCCTTGGCGGGCCATACCGAATTTTCCATGCTAGCACAGCGATTTAAGTAACCGAAGGTAACCACAACAAAGCTCAATACTTGCATCGAATTGAGCAGCTTACGAGTGCTATAATCCGACCTTTGTTTGTGCTATCACTTCGTCACGATGACTACGGTGGTGCCTGAATGAAATCCGTGCAAGTGCGGCGGTTTCGAGCGTTCCACCCTAGTAGCTTCGCTTTGTTTGTGCGACTAAAGATCCAGTCACTTCAGGGGACACGATGAGACGTTTGGCGCGCCTGACCGGCTTGGCCATCGCCCTGCTTATAACCCTGCCGGCTATGGCGGACAAAGCCAGCAGTGCATACAAGAAGGGAATTGATGCCGAAGCCAGGCAGAACTACGAGGAAGCATACGACTATTTCAAGCAAGCGTACGAACTGAAGCCGAAGGACATCAAGTACCGTGCGTCCTTTACCCGGATACGCTTCTACGCTGCTTCGTCGCATCTTCATAAAGGGCAACTCCTGAAAGAGCAGGGCAAGCTTGAGGAAGCGCTTGCTGAATTCCAGAAGGCCACGGAAATCGATCCAACGAATTTCGTGGCGGCGCAGGAATTGCGGCGCACGAAGCTGGATATCGACAGGCGAAACAACCCGAGCGCGGAGCCCGAGGAGTCTTCCAGCCCTAAAAGCAACTATCTCAGCCAGCTAGCCCAACACGCGGCCGGGCCAACCGAGTTGCGTCCGATCTCCAACACGCCCATCACGCTGCGCATGACCGAGGACACAAAAAATATCTATACCGCGATCGGAAAGATCGCAGGTCTGAATGTCCTCTTTGATCCCGATTACACCTCGCGGCGCATTGTGATCGAGTTGAATGGCGTGAGCCTGAATGAGGCTCTGGAGATCGTCGCCCTTCAGTCGAAGACGTTCTGGCGCCCCGTAACGCCGAACACCATCTTCGTCGCCGCTGACACTCCGGCCAAGCGCAAGGAACTTGAGCAGAGTGTGATCAAAACGTTTTATCTGGGTAACGTATCGAGCCCGAACGATCTTCAGGACGCCGTTAACACTGTCCGCCAGATCCTCGACGTTCAGCGTATTCAACAGATCACTACGCAGAACGCCATCGTGGTTCGCGGTACCCCCGACCAGATCGCCATGGCAGAAAAACTGCTCGGCGATATCGACAAGGCGAAACCGGAAGTTGTAGTTGAAGTTGCCGTGATGCAGGTTCGGCGCGATAAAACGCGTACCTTCGGAATCTCGCCGCCAACCTCAGCCAGCATCGCTCTTCAGCCGAATACCACCACGTCATCGGGTACGGACAATACCTCCGGGTCAAATACCAACAACAGCATTAACCTGAACAAACTGGCGAACCTAGATGCGCGCGACTTCCAGGTCACCATCCCGGCCGCAAGTTTCAGCGCTCTGCTTACGGACAGCAATACTCGGATCATTCAGAATCCGCAGATTCGTGCACTCGATAACCAGAAAGCTTCGTTGAAGATCGGCGATCGCGTCCCGGTGGCGACCGGTTCGTTCCAGCCGGGTATCGGCGGCGTCGGTATCAACCCGCTCGTTAATACGCAGTTCCAGTACATCGATGTTGGCGTAAACATCGACATCACTCCGCGTATCCATGCCGGGCGTGAAGTCACCATGAAACTGGTGCTGGAAATATCGTCTGTTACCGGAAAGTCCAGTATCGGTGGTATCGACCAGCCGATTATTGGACAGCGCCGAATCGAGCACGAGATTCGTTTGAAGGAAGGTGAAGTTAATCTCCTTGGCGGCATTCTCGAACAGGGAGAACAGACATCACTCACCGGGTATCCGGTGCTCACCAAGATCCCCATTTTGAAGTATCTGTTCGGACAGGAATCGAAGCAGATTCAGGAAAACGAGATCGTTTTTGCGCTCGTGCCGCATATCGTACGCGGCCAGGATCTCAGCGATATGAATCAGCAGCCGGTTGAAGTCGGAACTGCGAACGCCATCGAACTTCGGCGCGCATCTCCGCCACCGACTCCGGTTGCGGCCTCCGCCCCTCAGCAAGGTGTCCCGGCACAACAGCAGCCTTCTCCGGCGTCCGCCAATGTTCCACCTGCGGCGGCTCCGGTGCCTGCGCCTCAGGGTGCGCAACCGGTCCAGACTCCACCGCCGGCCGAAGCGCCTCCGCCTCAGCAACAGCCTATGCCGCAGCAGCGCCCTCAAACTCAGGCTGAGCAGCAGACGGGGACCTTGCAGGCGGGCAGTGCCGTGCTGAGCTTTGAGCCTGCCGCAGTGAATCAGGCCGTGAACAGCACGTTTGTGGTCAACGTGAGTCTCGGCAACGCGCAGAACGTCTATTCCGTGCCGTCGCAGATTACTTACGATCCCAAGGTCCTCCAGTTAGTGAACGTCTCCAACGGCGGATTCCTTGGGAAGGACGGCCAACCGGTGGCGCTGGTTCATCGGGATGATCCGGCAAGCGGCACCATCCAGATCACCGCGACCCGTCCACCTGGATCAGGCGGTGTCAGCGGACAAGGACCAGTATTCACGCTGACATTCATGGCGAAGGCAGCTGGCCAGACCACGCTTGCCGTAACTCGTGCCGGGGCGCGCGATCCTGCCATGCAGCCGATTCCAGTGGCCGGCGGGCAGGCCATGGTGACAGTAAAATAGAGGAATAGGGCGGGCGAGTTCCCGTCCCGTTTTCATGCGGAAACTTCGCTCCCAACGCGGTCTTACACTGGTCGAGCTGATTGTCGCCATCACCATCATGGCGATCCTGGCAGTGGCCGCATTGCCTCTGGCGCGCGTCAGTGTTCGCCGCGAGAAAGAGCGCGAACTCCGCCGCGACCTCTGGGACATGCGTGACGCTATCGACCGGTATAAGGAGGCCGCTGACCGTCAGCTATTCCAGGTCAAACTCGGCAGCGAAGGTTATCCGCCGGACCTCGAAACGCTGGTGAAGGGCGTAGACATCAACGGGAAGAAAGTACGATTTCTGCGACGTATTCCCGTGGATCCCATGACCGGCAAAGCTGAGTGGGGAATGCGTTCGATGCAGGACGATCCCGATAGCACTTCGTGGGGCGGACAAAACGTCTTCGACGTATACACCCAGTCGGAGAACACAGCTCTCGACGGCACAAAATATAAAGACTGGTAATCAACATGAAATGCTCACGACATCTCGTTCGGTCACGCCGCGAAAGCGGCTTTACGCTCATCGAGTTGATGATCGTGGTGAGCATCATCCTGATCCTCGTCTCGACGGCGATCCCCATTTACCAGCAGTCGATCATCCGCGCGCGGGAAGCCGTACTCCGGCAAAACCTGTTCACACTGCGTTCCGTCATTGATCAGTACTCGGAAGACAAGCAGAAGGCTCCGCAGTCGCTCGAAGACATCGTGGCTGCCGGCTATCTGAAGCAGATTCCAGTTGACCCCATCACCGGCTCCCGGGATACATGGCAGGTCGTACAGGAAGACGTGCTCCTTAGCGTGGACCAGAATGCGCCCGGCATAACGGATATCCATTCCGGCGCGCAGGGAAACGGATCCGACGGAGTGCCTTACTCAGAGTGGTAGTGTCACTGAGGCAGCGTGGGGCTCTCCACGCGAACGCCAACCCCACCCAGATCTAGATTGCCGCTATTTTGCGGAACTTGCGGCTGTGATCGTCTCCAACCCATGCGCTTGTGGCCCGCGCTCCCGAATCCGAAGCAGAATCGAGAAGAACAGACCAACGAAGCCCAGCGTGGAGAAGATCCACATTCCGAGGGCATATCCGCTGACGTTTGTAAGGCTCGCGTGACCGAAGTCGTTCGCTCGGCCTATGGCCAGGTTGAGCACGAAGAACCCAATTTGCTGTATCAGGCTCATCAACGCATACGCTGTTCCGAGCTTCTTCTCGTCGACGATATATGCCACGGAGGGCCACATCACTGCCGGAATCAGCGAGAATGCGATGCCCATCATCGAAACGGGAATCCATAGCGGAAGTGGCGAATACGCCAGCATCAGGTACACCGGCATCAGAAGTACGGAGCCGATCATCATGAGCGTCGCGCGCTTACCGATGCGGTCTGCGAGCAGTCCGAAAAGCGGCGTCGCGATCATGGCGGAGAACGGAAGCAAGCTGTTGTAGAAGCCGGCCCGTCCGTGCGCCAACACCTGTGCGGCGTCCGTCATTGCGGTGCCAACCAGCAACTTGCTGGTAAAGAATTCGATCGCGAAGGTGCGGAACGGAAAGATGGCAGAGTAGAAGGTGAAGCAGAGTGCGACAACGTACCAGTACGATTGGTTAAAGCGGAAAATGTCTCGAGTTTCCAGCTTGTCGATGGATCCCGCTGAGCCAAGCGAGAACCGCCGCTCTGCGGCGGCTTCCAGAACCCAGTAAACAAGCGCTGCCACCAGGCAGATCACGCCTGCCGCAACCGCAATTATCAGCGGACGCTGCCAGCTCGGTTCCGACCCAGCCCCATTGGGATAAAAGGCCCACGCCGCCCAGTTGGGGGAGTTGTCGGCGGAAACCGAGGCTAGTCGCGCAATCGTCAGGTTAATGCCGAAGGCAAAGCTCAGTTCTTTCCCTTTGAACCACTTCGCGAGTGCAGTGGTGACTGCAACGATCTGAGATTCCGCCCCAAGACCAAGTAGCGTGCGCCCTGCGACCATAACCCAGAAATTGCCCTTGAGCGCCGTAAGAAGTGCGCCAAGGAAGCAGAGTGCCGAGAACAGCAGCAGTGCCTTCCTGATTCCAAGCTTGTCGATAATGATGCCGCCGATAAGCAGCGTAAGTACGGCGGCTACACTGTAGGAAGCATTCAACCAGCCGAACATCTCGGAGCTGTATCCGAGTTGATTACGGAAAATGTTCTCAAGGGGATTGATGCTGTCGTAAATGTAGTAATTGCCGAATTGCGCAAGACTGACAAAGACAAGAGCGATCCAGCGATACGTTTTAGAAGGGCGTGGTAGATGATGCGACGATTCGGTCGACTGTGCCATGCGGAGTTGTGCTCTGTCGTGCAGGACAGCATATCAAACCCGAGCGATCAAAATAGCAAAAGCCCCTCTTCACGGGGCTTTGGTCCCAATTGAGTCTTGCTTGTTACTTTGTTTTCTGGCGTTGATACCGCACAAAAATGCCCATGGTTACCGTGAACAGCCCAAGTACGCCAAGCAGCGGCAATCGGCTCGCGCTGTGGGGAAGTTCGTTATCCGACGTTGGCTTCGCACTTTGACGACTGCGGCCGCTGTCGCTCGGCGCAGCTTGCGCCGACAAGGGTGAATTGCCGGGATTGGCTTGCGCCATCTGAACCGGTTCGCCTCCGGCCGGTTCCCCGCGGCGTGCAAACGGCCGAATCTCCGGTTCAGGCGCGGTGTTCGGCTCCGGTGTCGATTGCGTAATCGGCGGAGCGAACGGGCTGCGCTGGCCTTGTGGTGTGGGCTCATTGTTCTGTGGCGCGGCCATTGCGGGCTGTGCCGGTTGACCCTCGGGATTGATCACACCGTTGTTGCCTGACCAGTTGTCCTGCGCTGCGGTACTAGCGGCGCCAGTCATTCCCCCACCGAGATTGTTGAGGTCGGTGTTGGTATAAACGCGTGCATTGGTACCGTTCGGATGCTGACGCATCTCACGAGCTATCTCGCCCAGGCTCTTGCCATTGATGTCCTGCCCGACCGAACCTGCGCCGGGCTCGAATGACCGGTCAAATCGCGCAACGCCAAAGTTGAACGGCTGCGCCTTTGCGGGCTGCAAGCCCTCCAATTCCGTGCCCTGTACTGGTTGTTCAGGCACGACACCGGAATTGTTCGCATTCGCCTGGAACGGCTGTGTTTGCCCTTGGTCGAGGCGCACAACTGGCGCGAACATTACGGGCGGACTCGTAGGAGTCGCCGGGAAATTCGGTCCAGACGACGTAGCAAATCCCTGGTTTGTGACAGTGACTTGTGCGGGCAGGGCAATGGAAAATGCGAAAACGGTGAGAACTATTAGCCGAACCATAGTGGCCCCCGCGGTGAGATGTAGATACACCTGCCGGTTTCCCTTTTTGGATTACAACTGGTTGGTCAGGGATGCCAGAGAACCCGTAGAACCTAGCTGCCGATGAAACGAGCGTAGAGGCTGCGTGCCACAGCGATATCGGTGGTCCCTTTGATGATGGCTCGTCCATCCGGGAACACCGTCAGTTCGTAAGGTTCCCGGAGGAACTTTAAAACGAAATCGTTATGGCGAACAGTTCCATGAGGGGCCAATTTCGCCTGTAAATACGAGAAGTTCACCGGCCGGTGTTTCTCGTGGATCTGGACCGAGTTCCGGCCGCAAAGCGTGATATGCGGACGCCCCTCGCCTGAAAGATGGACAAAATCCCGCTGCTCGCAGCAGCGGCATCCCGTTCGCGGAGAATCGGCATGAATTTCAGCATGCTCATTGGTCCAGACATCCCATGAAAGTAATGTCCGGCGCACCTTAGCTTTGTCACCGACTAGCAATTTCAGCGCTTCCGTAACGGAAATCGACGCCATCAAGTTCACGGCGGAGTTCAGGATTCCTGAAGTGTCGCAGGTGTCCACTATCCCGGTCGGGGAATCGGGGAAAATACATGCCATGCAGGCGGTTTCGCCGGGCAAGATGTTCATCGCAACACCGTAGCTCGCGACCGCAGCCGTGTAGATCCACGGCATTCCTTTCTCAACGCAGAAATCGTTGATCAGATACCGCGTCTCGAAGTTGTCGGTACCATCCATAACCAGATCAACGTCATTCAGCAGTTCGGAGCAGTTTTCCGGAGTGAGATCGGCGACCTTATCTTCCACAAGTATGCCGGAGTTGAACGCCCGCATTTTTTGGGCTGCAGCAATGGCTTTTGGCAGCGACTCGGCGGCATCCGCCTCGTCGAAAAGCACTTGCCGCTGCAGGTTGCTTGGCTCTACGTAGTCACGGTCGATGACACGTATGTATCCGACACCCGCCCGGGCTAGAAGACTCGCTATCGCCGACCCGGTGGCACCAGAGCCAACCACCGCAACTCGGGAACTTGCGAGGTGTTCCTGTCCCTGACGGCCAATACCAGAAAACAGCACCTGCCGGGAATACCGCTCATCACTAGGAATCGTCATTTTTGGTTTCTATTCCAACGATTATTATAGGAACCGCTCAGGACGGCAATTTCGAGTGGTCGCAGTTTCAGGGTCGAAGCTGTCCGGCGACTATTTTGTGCCGGATGGTTGTGGCAGGTTGCTGGCGGGTACGCCCGCAAGTCATTGAACGCAAACGCGTGCGCATTCATTTCACGTTAGCGAGGATAAAGTTGTTGATGGCGGTGCTGGCGCTGGCCTGCTTGCCGTTGACCGCTCGCGCCCAGACGCCTGAAACCAAAACTCCCACTGGCGCCGTATCTCCTGCGGCAGTGCCATCGCTCCCTCCCGTACGCAACCTAAGCTCCTATCAGGGCATGGTCGTCCGCGACATCGTCTTTCAGGGGATTCAAGAGGACAATCAGGCTTCAAGTCATTTGCGTGACGTGGTCGCGCAGGAAGTCGGAAAGCCCTTGGACCGCCAGAAATTACGCGATAGCCTTCAGGCCCTTTATAAGACCGGCCGCTTCGCCGACCTCCAGGTCCGTGCCCAGCAAACATCGCCCAACGAACTCACTCTGGTTTTCGTGGGGAAGCCAAATTACTTCGTAGGATCCCTGACGGCTTCCGGTGCACCGGGTCGCCCAAGCAACAACCAACTGATCGACTCTTCGAAGCTGCGCCTGGGCGAGGTAGTGAACTCAGGCAAGATCGACCAGGCGCTCACCCGCATTCGCACGGTTCTGCGCGACAACGGACTCTACCGCGCTGCTGTTACGGTGCAGCGGAAGGAACATCCCGAGACTCAGCTTGTCGACCTCCATTTTCAGATCACTCCCGGCGAGCCTGCACGGGTCGGTCGCGTGACCGTGGAAGGGAGCGCGGGTTACAGCGAATCAGAAATCGCGGACATTGCCAACATGAAGCCGGGTGACAAGGTCACGCAGGAGCGCGTCACCAAAGCGTTCCAGAAGCTTCGTAAGAAGTACACCAAGCAGAATCGCCTGGAATCGCAGATTTCGATTACCGACCGCATCTACAACGAGGACACGAATACGGTCGACTACGTGTTCAAAATCGAGCGAGGGCCCACGGTCGATATTCATCTGGAGGGTGCCAGCATCAGTCAAGGGCGCCTGAAGAAACTTGTGCCTGTGTATGAAGAGCACGCGGTAGACAACGATCTGCTGAACGAAGGCCGGCGCAACATCCGGGACCACCTCCAGACACAAGGCTACTTCGACACCAAGGTGAACTTTCAGCAGGACTTCGATAAGGAAAAGGATCACCTGCACGTGATCTATGACGTAGACCGTGGCGAAAAACACGATTTGGTCAAAGTGGGATTCAATATCGAGCCGGGTACCTACATCAGTCCGGGGCTTACAGGTCCATACTTCGGCGAGAGCGAACTGCTGGAGCGTGTGCAAGTCCAGGCGAGGAGCCTGATCCTCTCCCACGGGCGGTTCAGCCAGGCGATGATGACGCAGGACGTCGAAAACCTGGTCGCGCTCTACAAGTCAAACGGGTTCCTTGAGGTGAAGGTAGAAAGCACGCTACAAAGCGACTACAACGGAAAGGCCGGCGATATGGCGGTCTTCTACAAAATCGTAGAAGGTCCCCAAACTCGCGTTGGGTCCATCACCATACAAGGAAGCGCAACCTTCGGCCGCGACCAGTTGCCCGAACTTCAGACCTCCGAAGGACAGGCGTACGCTGACACCAACATTGCCCTCGATCGCGATACCATCCTGAACTTCTACTTCGATAAAGGATTCCCGGACACTCAATTCGAGGCGAAGGTCAGCCCCACTCCGAACCAGCCACACAGCATGGATGTGACGTACACGATCGTGGAAGGGCAGCAGTTCTTCGTGGACCGCATCCTGACCTCGCAGTTAGATTTCACGCGCCCACAAACGGTGCGCCGGCAATTCGACATCCAGCCCGGAGATCCGCTGAGCCAGTCAAAGCTGTCGAACACACAGTCGAACCTCTACAACCTCGGGGTCTTCAACGAAGTTCGAATGGCGGTGCAGAACCCTGATGGACAGGCCAAATACAAAGACGTCCTCATGCAGTTTCAGGAAGCACGCCGCTGGACATTCAATTACGGTTTGGGCTTCGAAGTCACTACCAGTTCACCGGACCAGCAGTCCTGTCAACGATTAGCCGAACAGGGGCAGACGTCGCTAGCATGCAGCGAGGGGCGCTACGGAGCCAGCCCCAGGGCATCGTTCGGTATCAGCCGAATCAACTTCCGCGGCTTGGCCCATACGATCACTTTCAAATCCACCGTTGGCCGTCTGCAACGGCGCGCGCTGTTCAGTTATGAAGCTCCCAGATGGTTCGGAAAGCCGAATTGGAAGCTTACATTCACGTCGTTTTACGACAACTCAATCAACGTCACAACGTTCACTTCGGAGCGGCTGGAAAGTTCAATCCAAGCAGAGCAGACGTATAGCAAGGTCAGCCACTTTCTCTATCGACTTGCCTATCGCCGTGTAAAAGCCAGCGACCTTGTGGTTTCTCCGGACCAGGTGCCGCTGTATTCGCGGCCGGTTCGCGTCGCCATGCCGAGTTTTACTTACATCCGCGACAAGCGCGACGACCCAATCGACACCAAGAACGGAAATTTCACTTCCTTCGATACGGGCGTTGCTTCGCGGTACTTCGGATCGCAGGCCAGTTTTGGCCGTTTCCTGATTCAGAACGCCACATATCATCCATTCAAAGGGAAGAAATGGGTTTTCGCCCGGAACCTGCGGCTGGGGGTCGCGGAGCCCTTCGGCGACGACTTCATCCCGTTGCCGGAGCGCTTCTTCGCAGGAGGTTCAAACCTCTTGCGTGGGTTCTCGTTGAATCAGGCTGGCCCACGCGATCTACAAACGGGCAGCCCGCTCGGTGGTAATGCTGTCGTGGTGAATAGCTTGGAATTGAGAACTCCGCCATTGGTGCTTCCGTGGGTCAACAATAACCTTAGCTTTGCGTTCTTCCACGATGCTGGCAACGTCTTTACCGACGCCACTGAGATGGCACACAACATCTTCCGATGGAGCCAGAAGAACCCAGAAGACTGCAGAAACGAATCCCGGTCGAGCCTATGTAGCTTCGCGTATATCTCGCATGCCGTGGGAACCGGCATCCGATATAAGACGCCGATCGGACCCATGCGCGTGGACATCGGTTACAACCTGAATCCAACGACATACCCGACTTTTGAGCCGGGAGACAATTCCACCACCGTCTTTGTTCCACGCGTAACCCGGCGCTGGAACGTGTTCTTCAGTATTGGGCAGACATTCTGATGAAGCGAATCGCACAGCTCGCAGGCTTGGTACTGATGCTCGGCGCACTTTGTTTCGCGCAGGGCGAAGTCCTGGACCGCGTGATTGCCGTCGTCAACGATACCCCGATCTTCCAGAGCGATTGGGAGGTGGCGCTCCGTTGCGAGGCGATGTTGAATTCGCGCGAACCGGAAAGCTTTACGCCCGAGGAACAACGAGATGTCTTCAACCGCATGGTCGACCAGGAACTGATTCGGCAGCAGATCCGCGGTTTCCTCATGACGCCGGTCTCCGACGGTGACGTGCTCGCAAAGATGAAGGAAGTTCGTTCGCAATTCCCTGGTGCGGAAAGCGACAAAAGGTGGAGAGCAATGCTGGAGCAGCACGGGATCACCGAAAGTGAATTCAGGGCGCGGATTCGAAACCAGGTTGAGATCCTGCGCTTTCTCGAACTCAGGCTGCGCCCGCTCGTGCGGGTGGACTTCCGCACGGTGTCAAACTACTACCGCGAGCAATACCTCCCGGAAGTCCGCAAACAGGGCGGGAAGGAACAGCCGCTGAATGAGGTCTCCGGCAAAATTCGGGAGATCCTGACGCAGCAGAGAATGGACGAACAGGTTGCGGTATGGCTCCAGACGCTGCGTGAAAGTGCTGTGATCGAATTTTCTCCGCCGGCTGCCGACACTCAGGATCAGCAGGGAAACGAAAGCAAGTAGATGGAAGAAACGCCAAAGACGAATCGCCGCCGCAGGATCGTGGTTCAGGCAACGATCGGGCTCACCCTGATCGTCCTCGTCGTCTTGGCCGGGTGGTATTCGAACAGCTCGCAGTTTCAGCAGTTCGTGCGTGGGAAGCTAGTTTCACATCTCGAGGACATTACTGGTGGCCGTGTGGAGATGCAGAGCTTCCAGTGGAACCTGTCGAAGCTCGAGTTCGACATCCGCAATGTAACCATTCACGGTACTGAGGCTGCGGGCGAGATCCCTTACGCTCACGCCGACCGCCTTTTGATCCGCGCCAAGATACTTTCTTTCTTCAGCCGCGAGATCGGGCTCAGAGAGCTGTACATCGAGCATCCGGTGATCCATATCATCGTTTATCCGGATGGCCGTACGAATCAGCCCACACCGAAGGCGGTGCAGAAATCAGGCAAGGGAGCGGTCCAGCAGATCTTCGAGTTGGCCATCAACCACGCGCAGGTCGCGGACGGCTTCCTTATCGTGAATGAACGAAGAATGCCGCTCGACTTCGATGCCAGCCAGGTGAAGGCAACGATGGACTATGTGCCCACCGGCAAACGATACGATGGCAAAATCGGCATCGTTGCACTGAACGCCAAATATGCGAAGTTTCTTCCGGCGAGCGCGACGGCGGAGCTCAACTTCCGTTTACATCCGGACAGGGTGGAGATGAACAATCTTTACCTTGTGTCAGGCAATTCGAAACTCAACGCAAGGGGAACGCTGACGAATTTCAGGAAGCCCTCTATAGACGTAACCTACACGGCGAATCTCAATGCCGGCGAGATCTCGCGCATCATCAACATGCGAGAGATTCGCGTGGGCTCCGTGGATGTGAACGGCACGGCGCATTACGAAACCGCGGCCTTCACGGCAAAGGGAAAGGCTGTCGGACATGGGCTGGAATATCGAACTGCAGAGCTGCGATTAAAGAACGTGGATGCGGCAGGCGAGTTCAGCCTTGATCCTCGCACGTTCAATCTGTCGCATCTCGTGGCGCGGGTAATGGGTGGCATCGTGAAGGGCGATATTGCGGTTGCGAATTGGTCGCGCGCGCCGCAATCCACAGATAAGACCGCGATACTGCCGACAGGCTCGGCAAACCTTAAGTTCGACAACATGCCGGCCCGCCTGTTTGCTGAGGCCGTGTCTACCAACAATCTTGATCTGGTTAGCCTGAACCCTGTCGGAATGGGCAGAGGCTCTCTCAACGTGAGATGGAAAGGCAGCCTCAAGCGCGCTGTTGCCGATATCGACGTTGCCGTTGTTCCACCGGCCAACGTTGCCGAGGGGCAACTTCCGGTAACGGGCGAACTACGGGGCACATATGAGACAGCCCCCCGCACTTTGCAGGTCTCATCGTTGAATGTTTCTACCCCGGACGCGCGCTTGAACGCTCGCGGCACAATTGGCAGCAGGGAACGACTTCAGCTGGCCCTGGAAGTCACCGAATTGTCGAGGATGAGACCGATGTTCACGGTGCTGCGGCGTCAGGGCACCGCCATGTCGGACCTTACCGGACAGCTGAAGTTCGATGGCAGCGTCAGCGGCTCCCTTCGTTCCCCAGCGGTCAAAGGACACGCTCAGGTTTCCAATTTCACGTTCCCGCTGGCAGCATTGATGCCAGCGAAAGTACAGGCGGTGCCGCAGAGAATCCATATCGACTCCGGCTCTGCCGATCTGGCTTATTCTCAGCAGTCATTGTTGATTCAGAATGGGAAGATTACGCACCAGAAAGCAGAGGCTTCGTTCGATCTGCAGGCCGGCCTGTTTCAGGGAGAGTTCCTTGCGGCGAGCCCTCTTCAGGCGCGTGTATCGATTAAGGATGCGGACTTTGCCGAGTTGCAAGCAATTGCTGGTTACAACTATCCAGTGCAGGGGACGCTCGCAACAAACCTGAACATTTCCGGCACGAAGGGGAACCTGCAGGGCGGCGGCCATGTGCAACTCACCAATGCAACGCTCTACGGCGAACCTGTTCGATCTGCCTCCGCTGACATTCGCCTGGTGGGTCAGGAAGTCCGCGTTGAAAATCTTCAGATGGTGCAGAACGGTTCGAGAATCGCGGGTTCCGGATTTTTCAATCTGTCCAGCACGGCGTTCCGGTTTGACGTTTCGGGCACGAACATTGACCTCGCGAAGATTAAGAACCTGGGCAATCGGCGCGGGACGGTTGCTGGAATGGTGAACTTCACTGCGACAGGCTCGGGCACCACATCGAGACCCGTCATCAGTGCCAGTGCACGACTCCAGAACCTGGTCATTAATGGCGAGCGTGTTGGTAATGCCAATATAACCGCTGTGACGCAGGGCGATGTCTTGCGTTTGACGGCACGCTCCAATTTCCAGAATGCCGCACTTACGACCGATGGCACAGTGAAGATCGGAGATCCATTGTGGCCGGCAAACATCACGGTGCGGTTCACCAATTTCGACTTCATGCCATTTCTCCAGCCGTTGTTGCAAGGACGCTTGAGCGCGAAGTCGTACGTGGGCGGATCCTTCACCGTCCAGGGCCCGCTGCGCCAACCGCGCAGTCTCACGATGGTGGCTGAAATTCCCACTTTCAGGGCCGACCTTCAGGGCGTGGAACTGAAGAACCCCGAGCCGATTCGCGCCAGCATGATGAATCAGTTGATCCGCATCGACAGCTTCAAACTGGTCGGACCGGACACCCAAATGGATGCGCGCGGCTCCATCGACCTGAAAGGCGACAGGCGTATTCGTGTGCGAACGAATGGACGGCTGAACATGAAGCTGGCTCAGTCGTTCAATGAGGACATCACCTCGGCTGGCTTAATTGACTTCAACATGAGTCTCGGCGGGGTGGTGGGCAATCCGACGGTGCAGGGCGAAGTTCACGTGATCAACGGGTCCGTGAACCTTATCGACTTCCCGAATGGCTTGAGCAACATCAATGGTTCGTTGGTATTTACGGAAGACCGCATCCAGGTCCAGTCGCTCGCAGCGCATACGGGTGGAGGTGATATCCAGATCGGCGGATCTGCAACATACAGCCCTCGTCTCTCCTTCAATCTCACCGCGACCGGTCAGGATATCCGCATGCGCTATCCGCAAGGCGTCAGTTCGACCGGCAATCTCGATCTCAAGCTGACCGGAACAATGCAGAACGCTACGCTTTCGGGCGACATCACGGTTACCCGTTTCGGCCTTAACAACCAATTCGACATCGCGCAATATTTGGCAAAGAGTAGCCGCCCAGTCGAGACCCCGAGCACATCTCTGCTGAACGCACTTCATCTGAACCTGCACGTGGTCTCCACGCCCGAGTTGCAGGTCCAAAGCTCGCTCGGCAGGCTTGCGGGAAACGTCGATTTGAACCTTCGCGGAGTAGCGGCGAATCCGGTGGTGTTAGGCCGCGTGAATTTAACGGAAGGGCAAATCTCGCTCAACGCACAAACCTACCGTCTGGAACGCGGCGACGTTCTATTCACGAATCCGGCCAGAACCGAGCCCACGATCGACCTTGAAGCTACCACGCGCGTTCGCGACTATGAACTCACCGTCCATCTGGCCGGCCAGCCTACTCGCGGCCTCCGCCCGACGTTTCGCTCTGATCCGCCGTTGCAGGAAGCCGATATTATCAATCTGCTGGCCTTCGGACGCACGCGAGAGGAATCTCAGAGCATGACCGCCCAGACCAACAGCGCCTTTACAGAGAGCGTCTCCAACGCTGTTCTGGGGCAGGCCATCAATACCGCTGTGAGCGATCGCGTGCAGAGGCTGTTCGGTGTGAGCCGGGTAAAGATTTCTCCGGAGATCGGCAGCACCACCAACAACCCAACCGCGCAGGTCACCATTGAGCAGCAGGTTTCAAACAAGGTAACCATCACCTACATCACCAACCTTACGCAGTCCTCGCAGCAGTCCATTTTTGTGGAATACAACATCAACCCGAACGTTTCTCTCGTAACCGGGCGCGACCAGTACGGGGTGGTCTCATTCGACGTGCGTATCCGCCATAGAAAACGGTAAAGGGAGAAATCAATGCCATTCGTAAAGCTCACAACCATTTCGGAGTTGCCACCCGAAGGAGAAGCTCGTGAGTTCGAAATCCACGGCAAAACGATTTGCATCGCCAACACGGGCTTGGAATGCGCTGCCATGGACAACGTCTGCGCCCATCGCGGAGGCCCACTTGGTCAAGGTGTGGTCGATGGCAACAAGATTGTTTGCCCCTGGCATGGATGGATGTTCGACGTGAATACCGGGGCTTCTGCTCACAATCCCAATGTGCGCGTCCAGACGTATCCGCTCAAGATCGAAGGCGACGATGTCCTGATCGGGCTGGACGATTAGCCGAGCAGCTTCAGAAAATACCCTACGTTGTTCTCAAACCCCGGAAACACTCTCTCCAACTGCCAGCTTCCAAGATGCCGGTAAACAACCTCACCTAGTACCCGGCGGAAGTCGGTCGTGAGGACCAAGTCGCGGCCCTCGTTTAGTTGTTCCGGTGCCAGTCCGGGCCACTCACCGTACACGCGGCCGCCTTTCACTGGACCTCCCAATACAAACATCACATTCGCATGCCCATGATCGGTACCGCGTGTGCCATTTTCCCGTGCCGTGCGGCCGAACTCCGACATTGTCACCAACACCGTGCTGTCGGCGAGTGGGCCAAGGTCGGTCCAGAATGCAGCAATCGACTGCGAGAAGTCCGAGAGACGATTGGCAAGTTGTCCTTGCTCGCCGCCCTGGTTTACGTGAGTGTCCCATCCGCCTACGTCAGCGAATGCGACTTCCACTCCGAGATCAGCCTTAATCAGTTGCGCGGTCTGGCGTAGGGCTTGCCCCAGGGGACCACGAGGGTAGTTTGCGCCGTTCGCTGGGGTGTAGCGTTGCGGATCGGCTGACTTCAACATCTTGACGGCATCGAACGTCTCCGATCCGGTGCCATGCAGCACTGTATCCACCGACTCGGCATACATCGACTCGAACGTATTTGCCAGAGGCGCAGCCTCGGCGTTACGGCCTGCGATGCCGAAGTTGTTGATGTTGTCGATGGCGACCGCCGGTTCCGTACCGGAAAGAATCCTCGGCAGGTGCCCGCCCATGGCGACGGCGCGAAAAGGAGATTCCTTCTGTCCACGAATCGCTTCGGTCGCCAGCACGCGATTCAGCCAGCCATCTTCTGTGGATTTTCTACCGGGCGTGCCGGACTCCATGTAATCCTGCGCATCGAAATGCGAACGTGTGTTGTCCGGCGAACCCGCCGCGTGAACGATGGCCAGTTGGCTAGATCTCCAGAGCGGCTGAAAGGCAGCCATCGACGGATGCAGCCCGAAAAAACCATCCAGGTCGAGTATCTTTTGCCGAGGTACGGCCAAGGTCGGACGCATGGAGAAGTAGTTGCTCTCGCCGTGCGGAATCACTACGTTCAGGCCGTCCACGGCTCCACGCTGGAAGATCACCACCATGCGCTTCTTTCCGCTACTGGAACTCTCAGCCGAAAAGGCAATCCGGGACAGAAATGCCGGGATCGCTGCTGTTCCAATAACCGTCAGAGCTCCCTGTCGCACGAAAATTCGCCGAGTAATGTTCATGGTTCTTCCTATCGACGCTGAAACTCGGGCGAGCCGAGAATGAGTCCTGTTATTACCCTCGTGCTTGAGGTAGGCGTATTCAGCGCTTCCGTGCGAGTGAACTTAGGGTCTTCCATCTGCTTCATGATCGTGCTGTGCGTTTGATCCGATACTTCTCCCGACAGCAAAACGCGTTCCAGTTGCCATAACGAAGCGCCTGGGTCCGCTGTATCAGTGCTTGTGAGCTGCTGCGGATCGAACGCAACTCCCGGCTGTCTGCCGGCTGCCATCGCGAGTCCGAAGTTCATACGGTTCAGCAGTGCCGCCGAATTCACCCATGCTTCCGCTTTCATTGGGTATCCGGTCGGAGGCTGCTGGCCGTACAGCGGCATCCCCATTTTGTTCAGCGTCTGGATGACCGGGAGGGCAGTTTCGACGTCGGCTCCCGTCGCACGAATCGATGACACTACAAACTCAAACAGTGTCTTCACCTTTGCACGATAGATGTCTGGCGACCAGAACTCTTCTGAGCGGAACATGGTGCGTAACACTTCGCGGATATTGCCGTCAGTCTTCAGGAAGGTGTCGGCCATGCGGTCGACGAGTGTTTCCGGCGGGTCGTCCGACACAAACCGGATAGCAAGCTTCTTGGATATGAATCGGGCGGTCGAAGGATGGTGTGCCAGCATATCGAGGACGGTGATGCCTTCCTTTTCTCCCGAGTGCTTGATCGTCTTTCCCAGTACGTACTTTGAGCCTGGCTCGTGGCGCCGTTCGTCGAACTCGTAACCGCCACCGCGGCGAGGTTGTTTGATCGTCCACCCGGTAAACACTTTAGCAACTTCGGTAACATCCTTTTGCGTGTACCCGCCGTCCACGCCGAGTGTGTGCAGTTCCATAAGCTCGCGCGCATAGTTCTCATTCAGGCCCTTCGGCATGTTCTTCTTGATCTGCTCCACGCGTTGGGGTGTGAGTTGCGGGCGACGACGTCGTGCATAGCCCGCCATCCGTTCCAACCGCTCTGGCCCGTAGCGTGCGAAATCAGAATCCGGGCCTACACTCTGGCAATTATCCAGGTACCACAGCATTGCCGGACTCTTCGCCGTCGCGACGAGCAGGTCTTTGAACTTGCCCATTGCGTACGGCCGGATTACATCGCGCTCGTACGACGTCGTGAGGTAACGTTCCGGGCCTTTGCCGATGAAAACGTTGAAATGGTTGAACCAGAAGTCCGTCATCACCTCTTCGAGTTGATGTTCGCTGTAAGCAGCGCGAAGTATTTTCGCCTGCTGCAGTTCGGTGACAACCACCAGTTGTGGACTGCGTAGTGCCAGTAGCTGTTCCCGCTGTTCAGGAGAAAACGATTCGAATAGTTTCAGTCTTTGCTGTTGTGTCAGGCCCTGCACAAACTCGCGTCGTTCTCCCGGGGACATCTTCAGTATCGCTTCCATCCGTTTGTTGGCCGGAAGATCCACGAGTTCATCGAACTTCGCGGCAGCAAACTGTCGTGTTTCGCGCCGGCCCATCGAGGTATCAGGAGTCGCTCCATCGTTCGCGGTTGCCTGCTTCTCCTGCATCCTGCTTATCTGCGACTCGTACACTGCCCGTTGGACCGGGTCGGATGGCAAGGGGGCTCGTCCTTGTGCCACCGCCTTCACCAGTTGAGGAGGTGGAAACTTCTCTACAATCTCCCTGGTGCTCATCTTGAGCGTGCGAAACTGCGACAGTCGGCCGTCGAGAGCGGTATCGTCAATGCGCTCGGGCTGCAATTGCTGATCGATCCACTTGTCGATACCGATGGCAAGAACACGGTCCACATCGCCCGGGCGGACTCCAAATGTCAATCGGTTGAGAGCGTGGATCGCACGCTGTCGGTCATCCAGTTTCTTCGATTTGCCTGCCCAAAGAACTCCAGTTCCAGTCAACAACATCAGGCCAACAACAAGGATGGAGAGCTTACGCTGGTATACCCTCATTCCGTCCCCCCACGGCGACATATGCAGAATTATCACCCTGAGTAGCAGCAAAAGTTGCTGGAGGAAGGAATTACTTCGTTTACGGGAGGACTAATTCGAGTAGACGCGCCCGTTGTTCAGGCGATGGTTCAGCATGGAGGCGAGCACATCCACGTCCGTGGGTGCGATGTTGCACACGATGCGATCGTCAAGGAACTTGCTCTTATTGCTGCCGGAGGCTTCGCGGCGGATCTGTATCAACAGCGCCTGCACCGCAATCGGATCGAACTTGGTAGGTGTATTCCGGATGATGTCGCTCAAAGCCTCGCCCACTGTCAGCGAGTGCCGGTACGGACGCTCCGACGTCATGGCATCGAAGGTGTCAGCCAGTCCGATGACCCGCACCGGAGTGGCAAGTTCATCCAGGTGAAGCTTGTCGGGATACCCGCTGCCGTCGGCGCGCTCGTGATGATTCCGTACCACCTCCGGCACATGCGCCCACGGGAACTGCACCCCATGCACGATCTGATGCCCGATGACAGTATGATCCGCCATCTCGCGGAACTCATCCGCATTCAGCTTGCTGGGTTTCCCGAACAACGCTTTATCGACGGCGACTTTGCCGATATCGTGCAGATAGCCGCTCGCCCGGATACCGGTAATCTCCGCCGGGTCAAGCCCCATCGCATCCGAGATGCCGGCTGCATAGCGGCCCACGCGTAGCGAGTGTCCACGGATATTGATGTGCTTGATGTCGATGGCGTTTGCAAACGTTTCCAGCGCGTTGTCGTAGAAGCTTTGTACCGACGCCAACAGACGCAGATGCTCTGAAACCCGCTGCGCCAGCGACTGGCTCAACGTGTAGTTGTTCACGCCGAGCGCCACGTAATGGCTCAACATCCGCAGTGCTTCGATATCTTCGGCCGAATACACCGCATCTTCGCCGCGCCGGCCGAGTGCAGTCATGCCAACCAGTTTGTTTCCAACCCGAAGAGGAACAATACACTTGAACAGTTCGGGTGCAACGTTGCCGTTGGCGGTGAGGTAGCCCTCGTAGCTCTTCGCCGATATCGGCAGGGGGGCACGGAGCGACGTCAGCGCGTGGACATGCTTCGGTAGTAAAGGAATGACTGCTTGATCTGGAAAGGTGAGGAAGCCCTTGGCAAAGATGGATGCCATCATCGCAGGGCGATCGCGGAACAAAAAGAGTGCGCCTTCCCGTGCATCGACTGCGTCCATCACGAGCGACAGGACGCTGCCGGCTGTCTCGGGAAAATCGCGGTCGGCGGTCATGAGGGATCCAAGGTCCGCTAGGGCCTCGAAGATCAACAGCATGCGCCGGAAATTGTTATCTTTAAAGCTCACCTGGGAGCGAGCTGAATCACTAGAGCAACCTGAGACTAACACGCCGGTCTGCGATTGTTTGTTACTCAGTTTGGTGCAGCAGGAACAGGGCAAAAACGGGAATAGCACGGAAGTAACCGGTACGAAACCGACATTGGTTACCTGCCCGAATTCAACTCAGAAGTGCAAGCGCAAATCGCTGAAACGCTCCAACTGTAATAAGCGACAATCGCCCGTCTCGCTGCAGACTTCTTCATGCTCCATGATCCACGTATTGTCATGGGGAACGAACACAGCATGGATGCCTGCCCCAATTGCCGGGTTGATGTCCGATTTTGGGGAGTTGCCAACCATCCAACTGCTTTCGCGCGCGAGCTCATATTTCTCCATGATTCCGCGATACGTCGGCACGTCCTTTTCCGCAACGATCTCGATCGCTGCAAAGTAGTGCTTTAATCCTGACCGCTCGATCTTCCCGGTCTGCTCGGTGATGTTGCCCTTGGTCATCATAATCAGGTGATGCTTGCCGGAGAGATATTCCAGCGTCTCGGCGACACCGTCGATGACTTCCACCGGATGCTCCGCAATCTCGTGGCAGAAGCTGTGAATCGTAGCGTGCATCTCCGGGGTCACCGGATCGACACTCAGCTTCTCGAAGGTCGTTATCAGCGCATGCGCGAAGCTGTGCAGCCCGTATCCGTGCGTGAGGATGTTTCCGCGCTCGACCTCGTTCAGAATCTCGCGTACTTGTTCGCGCGAATGTTCCTTGTGGTCGAGGTACGAAATGAACTTAGCAATCGCACGTTCGAAATAGATGTTGTTTTCCCAGAGCGTATCGTCAGCATCGATAAGCAGGGTTTGGGCGCCATTTGATCGAATGGAATGCATGAAGGGAACTACACAGCATTCTAAATGGTGTTCGTCCTTCGGTGAACCGCACCTCGCATGCTCGGTGCTTCTTGCTTTGTTAAAATTCGGGGCAGTATGCGAATGATGATGTCGGGGTTCCTGCTCCTTCTATTTGCATTTTCCAGTATTTCCATGACAGCGAGAACGCGCCCAGCGAAGAAGGCGGCGCAGAAGGCGACCACCGCTTGCGTCACCTGTTCAATGAAAGTCACGCCCGACCTCGCGAAACAACTGGCGAAGTGGAAGCCGGTCCGGATGCCGTTCCATTCTTCGGGGCTGACGCCAAAAGAAGTAAAGGTCGTGCAGAAACTCGTCATGGCCACACGTTATCTGAACGATATCTATTGGCGCCAGAGTGATCCCGAGGGCTTGATGCTGTATGAGCAACTCAAAGGCAGCAGGCACCCGCAGGACCAGCGAGTGCGGCGCTTTCTCAGCATCAACGGAAGCCGCTACGACTTGCTGAACGAAAACAAGCCGTTCATTGGCGACGATCCTTACCGCCCAGGGCGCGGATTCTACCCGGCGGGGCTGACGCGCGACGAGATCGAACAATACGTGAAGGAACATCCGGAACAAAAGGCCGCCATCTACAGTGGCTACACCGTGGTCCGCCAGCAGGGCGGCAAGTTGCAGGCCATCCCGTATTCCGTTGCGTACAAGTCTTTTCTCGAGCCAGCTGCAAAAGCCCTGCGTGAAGCTGCCGATCTCACCGATGACAAGGCATTCGCCGACTTCCTTCGTCTCCGTGCGAAGGCTCTTCTGACCGACGACTTCTACGAAAGCGATCTCGCCTGGCTTGACCTGAAGAATCCGAAGATCGATGTCATCATGGCGCCGTACGAAACCTATCTCGACGAACT
Source organism: Terriglobales bacterium (assembly GCA_035561515.1). Taxonomy (NCBI): domain Bacteria; kingdom Pseudomonadati; phylum Acidobacteriota; class Terriglobia; order Terriglobales; species Terriglobales bacterium. The sequence continues at coordinate 88,023 of DATMXP010000039.1, forward strand.
GCTCGGTGTGAAAACGTCCTACGGTCCCGCCGTCCTTATCCGCAACGATGAGGAGAGCAAGAAACTCGAGATGTACCAGCAATACGTCGCAGAGCTGCAGGACGCCCTGCCGCTTCCGGCGGAAGACCGGCCTTCGAAGAAAGGTCATCACATGCCGATGGAAGTGGTGGACACACCGTTCCGCGGCGGCGATCTCCGCTATGGTTACCAGGCCGTCGCCGACAATCTGCCAAACGACCGGCGCATCCACGAGCAGAAGGGCAGCAAGAAGATCTTCTTCAAGAACTTCATGGACGCTCGCGTGAACTATGTAATCTTGCCTATCGCCAAGCTGCTGATGACCCCTGAGCAGGCTGCGAAGGCGACTGGTGAAGGGTATATGGCCTGAACGCTGATGCATGAAATCAGCCATGGCATTGGCCCGGTAAGCGCGCGCACGCCGAACGGCCAGGTTGGTATCAATGAAGCCATTGGCCCCATGTTCAGCGCGCTGGAGGAAGCCAAAGCCGACGTGGTCGGCATGTGGGCGCTGCGTTATCTTGTCGACAAGGGAGTGCTTCCGAAGGAAAAGCTGGAGGAATATTACGCTTCATATCTCGCGGGCAATTTCCGCACCTTGCGATTCGGCATCGGAGAAGCTCACGGTCAGGCCGAAATGATGGAGTTCAACTATCACCTTGAGAGCGGCGCCTACAAACAAGACGCGTCAGGCCGGTATGTAGTTGACCACCAGAAAATCGGACCATCGATTGCAGCGTTGGCGAAGGAACTGCTGGAGATCGAGGCGACGGGCGATCGTGCACGTGCCGAGGCCTGGTTTAAGAAATACGACAAGATGCCCGAGCATCTTGCTAAAGCGCTAAAGAAGACCGAGCACGTGCCCGTAGATTTGGACCCAAGGTTCAGCTTCCCCGACCAGGTGGAGTGAACCTACGCTGGCAATAGTAAGCCCGGCTTCTTCTAGCCGGGCTTATTATTTCTGGCGAACTGCGGTTATTCCATCCAGTCCACTTTCGCCGCATGCGCGATGATGCCGGCCTTGTGACCCATGTCGAGCAGACGGCGCACCGCTTCGCGCCCGTCGCTGCCGTAATCGACGGTACGCTCGTTGACGTACATGCCGACGAACTTGTCCGCTGAGGCCGTGTCCAGGTCGCGGGCGAACTGCATAGCGTACTGAAGGGCTTCATCGCGGTGATCCAGCGCATATTGAATGCTGTCTTTCAGCGCCACCGAGACGTTATGGATAACCTCAGGCCCCAACTCGCGGCGGATCGCATTACCGCCCAGCGGAAGAGGAAGACCCGTAATGTCGCGCCACCACTTGCCAAGGTCGATGATCCGGTGCAGGCCCGACTTCGCGTACGTCAACTGACCTTCATGGATAATCAGGCCCGCTTCGTACTTGCCGGCCACCACTTCCGGGATAATCTGGTCGAAGGGAACAACTTCCGTTTCGATTCCCGGGGCAAACAGCTTTAACGCCAAGTATGCCGTCGTCAGTGTTCCGGGCACCGCGATCTTGATCTGCTTAATTTCGTGGATCGAGAAGCTCCGTGTCGAAACGATCATCGGGCCATAGCCGTCACCAACGCTGCCGCCGCAGGTCATCAGCGCATACTTGTCCTGCAGGTAGGGATAAGCGTGGAACGAGATTGCGGTGACGTCGTAAACACCTTCCATCGCTTTCCGGTTCAGCGTCTCGATATCGCAGAGCGTGTGGTTGAACTTCAGGCCCGGAACACGGACTTTGTTGGTCGCGAGACCGTAAAACATGAACGCGTCATCCGAATCCGGACTGTGCGCAACACTTATTTCTTGCACTTTAGACGAAGCACTGCTTGTAACCATATTTCTTGCCGCTAAACAGCGGGAACTCCTTTAGCTTATGAAGCCCTGAAATTTGTTGGAACGATGCAGATGCAAGGAGGCGCCTACCGCTACCATGATCTTGCTTACTTCTCCGAATACAAACGGGTAAACACCCCAATTCGTCGCCTGGACAAAATTCGCACCGAGTGCGATCAGCCAGCTAATGCCACCTGCGAACAGAACCATCTCACCCAGTACTGCGGCAATTGCAAAACGGGAAACGCTGTGCGTCCCGCGCTCCGCAATCCAACCGGCCACAAACGCGGCCAGCGGATAGGCCATCAGGTAGCCGCCCGTCGGACCCAGGATCTGCGCCACGCCACCAGGTCCGCCATTGCTGAAGACCGGGAGGCCCATGGCCCCAGCGCCCAGGTACAGCAACATCGAAGCTGCCGCCCGGCGGCTTCCCAGTGCCAATCCGATGAAGAGGACGCCCAGGTTCGAGAGCGTGAGAACGACCGGCGTGAACGGAAGCGGCATGGAGAATCGTGCCAGGATCGCCATCAATAGCGTGGCACCAACCACCAGCAACACCTGGAACGGCAAAGAGACTGTCCGAGCTTTGACTGCCTGCACTGCAGAATTTTGCATGATTATCCTAACTTCCGGTCCTCGTGCCGGGTGGGGTCTCGTGGTGCATCTGGGAAACGGCCCCTTCAGGATTCTTCGTGGAATCCTTCATGTGCCGTCGGATCTTCACGTATGCGGCGGCCACTGCACCGACGAGCGCAATCAGGCACAGGACCAGCAGTACATACAGAGCTTTGATGAACACAAGGTACTTAGAATATCAAAAACCGCCGCTCAGGCGGCGGTCTAAGTAGAGATTGTACTGCGCAGGCAGGCGTTATTTCTGCATAGCTCGCTCAATTTCGTCTGCGGTCTTCGGCAGACTGCCGGTCAAGTTGATCAACTTTCCGTTCTCGTCCACGTAGAACGTGTCCTCGATTCGAACTCCAAGATTTTCTTCAGGAATGTAAATGCCTGGTTCGATCGTAAAAACTTCTCCCGGGCCGAGCGGCTTGCTCGTGGGACCCGGGTCGTGGACATTCAGTCCTACGCGATGGCCGAGTCCGTGAATGAAGTACTTTCCAAGTGGCTTTCCCTTCAAGTCCTTACCGTGCGTGTTGATGTAATCGTAAGCGACAAGGTGCAGCGACTTGCCCTTCTGACGGTCAAGCGTAGATTCTCCCGATTTAAACGCCGCGATAGCAGCTTGCGCTGCCCCAAGCACCACGTTGTAGATCTCTCGTTGGCGAGCCGTGAATTTGCCGTTCGCCGGAATCGTGCGCGTGGTGTCGTTGGCGTACATGGAATATTCGCCGCCCACATCGATCACCACAATATCTCCGTCCTTGATGACCCTCGGACCGGCTGAGTAGTGCAGAACGGTCGAGTTGAACCCGCTGCCTACAATCGGGGCATATGCGGGGCGCTCACAGCCACGACGGGCGTATTCGTACGTCATCAGGGCGCCTATCTCGTGCTCGGTGACGCCGGGCTTCATCGCCTTCATCGCCGCAAGATGGGCCGCAGCGGTTGCGTCGGCTGCCTTCTTCAGCAGCGCCAACTCGCCGGCGTCTTTGATGCTGCGTATCTCTGCGATCTTGTCGCTGCCATCCTCGAACCTTGTGAAACCGGGAAACGAGTTGGTCCGTTGCAGCCATTCTGCAGCCGCATCGGTTTCAGCACTCTTATTTACGAACACCGTTGTTTGTCCCTGCGGAGCAATCTTGATCAATTCATCGCGCATGCGGTCGAGTGCCGCCACGCGATCCACACCGGTGCGCTCGCGAATGTCCGGATCGGCCGGGCCGGGCTTTATGCCCGTCCATTTCTCTTCCACCGCATTTCGAACTGGAAGGAAGAGGACTTCGGAATAGGCGCGAGCGGCGTCTTCGCCCTTCGCTTCCACCGCGGGAGCCACCAGCAGCACGCCGCCTGGTTCGATGATGCCGGTCAGGTAATAGAAGTCTTCGTTCTGGCGAAAGCCATATACCGCGTTCGGGCCTTCCGACTCCGTGCCTGCAAAAACCAGAAACATCCCATGATCGCCGGCCAGTTTGGACAAGGCGACCCGCCGGGCACGGTAATCGGCGTTCGGTTGACGTTCGAGAGCGAGGCAAAATGTCGAGGCCAGCAGGAGAACAGCGATCAGTGTCTTGCGCACAATTTCCTCGAAAGGCGGTTAGTCCGCGAATTATACGGCCTAACCGCCGCAACCCGAGGCTTTTCTTAAGCTACACGCTCCAATTGGGACGACTTCCGATTTTTCAGCACGACGTAAAGTCCAACGAGCGCCGGAACGGCCATCGCCGCGGCACTCAACGGCTTTTTCATCTTGGAGCCATTCTTCCAGCCACCGTGAATTTCGCCCTTTTCCGATTTCGATGGGTTCCAGAGGGTACCCGAGTGGGCGTCGACTTTCTTCGATTTATCGAAGTGCTTCCGGTCGGTCATCAACGCCATTTCCTTCTCGGTCACCGGTCGTGACAGCTTCTGCTGTATCCCCATCCACTTGCCCATCTTGCCGACGTGAGCTTCGTCCTGCGGGTTCTCGGCCAGGTTGAAGATAATCTCGGCGGCTTTTTCGGGTGTTTCAATGGGCGGAGCGGGCTTTACTTCGAAACCGCTGTAGTTCGCTTCGTGCTCGAAGAATGGCGTGTCCACCGATTGCGGGAAGACCGTGCACACATGGATGTCTTCGTAATCGTCGAGCCAGAGTTCCTGCCGGATGCATCCTGAGAGCGCGCGAATGGCGTGCTTGGAAGCCGAGTACGAGCTCATGTAAGGCTGGGTGATCTTGCCCAGTACGGACGAAATATTGATCAGCACTCCGCTGCCTTGTTCTTTGAACCGGTGCAATGCAACCTGCGAGCCGTTCAGCGTTCCGTTGACGTTGGTCTCAATCAGGCGCTGGTGTTCCTCGATCGGAATCTCGTCGAATTTGCCGACTGCGCCGACGCCGGCGTTGTTGATCCAGACATCGATGCGCCCGAATCTCTTGATGGCAGCCTTGGCAAGTTTCTCGACCGAATTGTGATCGCTCACGTCGCTCTCGACCGCAAGCGCTTCCGTGCCCAGTGCCTCGCATTCCTCGACTAGATCCTTCAACAGATTCTTGCGCCGGGCCGAAACGACTACGCTGTCGCCCGCACGTGCAAAACGAAGTGCTGTTGCGCGTCCAATGCCGCTGGACGCACCGGTTATTACCACCACTCTGCCGCCTACCTCTTCTCTCATTCCATGCGCTCCCATTTGTGGTTTAACCGAGAGATGTGAGCGCCCAACCGGAAGATGGCCATAAACAAAAAGGCCCGGCGCGCGGCCGGGCCTTCGGTGCGGAAGGGTTTACTTTTTGGTTTGCGACTGCTGAATCGCCTGCTGGATCTGGTCAACGTTGCTCTTGTCCACCAGCGACACGCCAGTGTCGACGTAGGCAGGAACCGGAGACATCGGACTCTTTGCGGAGGCCATCTTCGAGAGTTCGGCTTTGTTGTGGTAGTAGTCATCCACCGCCTTAATGCCCACGTAACCCATGGTGTAAGGCTTCTGCGCGATCGTGGCGTTGATCAATCCCTTCTTGATGCCATCCAGCGTGGCATCGTCCGTGTCCATGGCAACAACGACCTTGCCGGTTACCTTGTTGTTGTTGAGCACTGTTGCGATCTCGTCTCCGCCCTGGGCCTCAAGGGAGATGAAGCCGTCGATCGCTTCCTTCTTGTCGAGTACGGCTTGCACCTGGTCGAAGACGATGCGCGGGTCGCCCTTCATGTCCACTTCGCGAACCACTTTGATGCCCGGGTACTTGGCAAAAACGTCGCGGTAACCGTGCATGCGCTCCACGAGATTTAATTGGGTCGGAATGGTGAACACGATGACGTTGCCCTTGCCATTCAGTTGCTTTGCCGCGGCTTCGCCGCCTATGGTTCCGGCTTGGTAGTTGTTAGTTCCGACAAAGTACAGGCGATTGCTATTAGGCGAATCTGCGTCGATGGTGATGACAGGGATGCCCTGGGATGCAGCGGCATCGATTTCCGACTTCATCAGTTCAGGATCGGCGGCGGAGATGATGATTCCGGCCGGCTTCTTGGCTAGAATGCGCTGGAATTCCTGCTTCTCGGCGTTCGGGTCGTAGTTATCGGGACCCACGACTTCTGCCTTCACGTTCATCTGCCGGGCTGCTTCATAGAAGCCCGAGGCAGCCGTCTGCCAGTAAGGAATAGATTTGTTCGCAACGACCATCACGTAGTATTCGTCGGCCTCGTGACGGCGTCCGCAACCGAGCAGCAACGCAACTGCGACAAGAAGAAGTACCGCACCAGTAAGCTTTTTCAAGATATTCATGATTGCACCTCCAGACTTAACGGGGAGAACCGAAGATTGTAGATGCCAGACAATGCAACTACAACTATGCAATGTTTGACACCACCAAGGCCGACGATGTTCCCGGCAGTTAAACGCCAACCGGAAAGGGCTTGATGTGTTCTTCTTCGCCGACGCCCTGGTTCCAGCCCAGGCGTTCGAAGCGTCCCTGGAACAGCGACATGAGGCCCGTGTACCAGTAGCCCACGACAAACAAGATCAGGAACGGGACCGTGATGTAGTTTTCGTTCGCTATGGCGTACCACACCGTTAGAGCAAAGTAGCTTCCGATCAGCAACTCGACGTAGGGAATCAGACCAAGGCGTTTGCGGTACTTCTTGGCAGCGACGGTCTTGTCCGCCTTGCTCATCACTCGGTACTTCGGCGTGCGCGCGAACGCGGTTTGCTTTCCGCGCAGCGCCTCCAGCACGGCCTTCGTATTAGTAATCGTCAGGCCGATGCCGAGCGCCATGAGGAACGGCAGATAGAGGAACGTGCGCAGCCACGTCTTCGGATGTAGTTCCTTCTGCGAGACGAGGTAGAAGCTCGATATCGAGAAGGTTGACGCCATGAACAGGGGCAGGTCGATGTACAGCATCTGGAACCAGCCCTGGTAGAAGCGGATGATCATCGCCGGCAGCAGCAGCGTGGACAGGACGATCATCAGCGGATAGCTGATGTTTGCCGTCAGGTGGTACCACGCTTCGAGCTTTTCCCGGCGCGATACGGTCTTGTCTTTCAGAACGAACGGGAGATCCTTGATTGCGCACTGGATAAGGCCCTTGGCCCAGCGTGCCTGCTGGGTCTTAAAGGCGGTCATCTCAATTGGCAACTCGGCCGGGCACTCGACGTCTTGAAGGTAGCGGAATTTGTAGCCCTTCAACTGAGCGCGGTAGGAGAGGTCGGTATCTTCGGTGAGCGTGTCGTGCTGCCAGCCTCCGGCGTCCACGATAGCCTGACGGCGCCACATCCCGGCGGTTCCATTGAAGTTGAAGAAGACGTTGGAGCGCGAGCGTCCGCCGTGCTCAAGGACGAAGTGTCCGTCGAGCAGAATGGCTTCGACTTCGGTGAGGAACGAGTAGTTGCGGTTCAGGTGCGTCCAGCGGGTCTGCACCATGCCGATCTTCGGGTTGACGAAGTGATGGATTACCTTCATCAGCCATTCTTCCGGTGGAACGAAGTCGGCGTCGAAGATGGCGATGAACTCTCCCTTCGAGTACTTCATGCCGTTCTGCAACGCTCCCGCCTTGAAGCCTTCGCGGTTGTCGCGATGGATGAAGGTGACCGGGTATCCCATGGCGGCATAGCGATCGACGACCGCGCGCGCCACCTCGGTGGTTTCGTCGGTGGAATCGTCGAGGACCTGGATCTCGAGTTTTTCGCGCGGGTAGTTCATCTTGCAGACGGCGTCGACAAGACGGTCGATGACGAACTGCTCGTTGAAAATTGGAAGTTGGATGGTGACCGTGGGCAGCTCGGAGAACCGGCTCTCGGGTTCGGTGACCTTGTTCTTACGGTTGCGGTAATACATCCAGACGAGCTGATACCGATGCATGCCGTAAAAAGCGAGCGCGACCAGGACGATGAAGTAGGGGATAAGCAGCGCCATGTCGAAGGCGTTGGCGCGATAGATCCCCCGGAAGGTGGTATCGAGAACGTGCGTGCGTACCCAATGGCCAAAACCGCGTTGCTGCGCAAAAAAGAAGACCGCAAGTATGAATGCGTGGAACAGGGGAGACTCCGCAAGCACGGGCAAGCCCGGAATGACAAATGATCATTGTAGCGGAAGGTTCAATGCCGTCGGGGACGAGGTTGAGGATGAACGATCCAGAAACCCATGAACACTCCCGGATGCATAGGGTAGTAAAGCGCAGGATGGGTCGCAAGGAGGAACTGCGAGTAAGTTGAGTCTAAACACGCAACGAAATGAACAACAGCACTGAAATTGAAATCCTCAAGGACCTGTGACATCATCAAACCTAGTGATGACGAAGCGCTACAAATTCGGCATTGGGCTGGTGTTGATCGTATCGGTGCTGGTGTTGTTTGTGTCGGCTGGTGTGCCGATGCCGAAGTCTGTTTTGAGCGCGAAGAAGTTTGCCGCCCAAGTGGCGGCTCTAGCCGTTCCGGTGCTTACCAGCTTTCCTCTTACACCGGAATTGAACCTGCAGGCTTTCTCCCAGGTGCCGCAGGCTAGCGGGACGGAACTGATCAACCGGCTCTGTACCCGGATCATTTAGCACCTCGTAACGCTGAATCTCCCAGCAGTTAAACGGAACAACCGTGGCACGCTTGCGTGTGCCTCAACCGCGCCAGGAGCGCAAATGGAGAAAATCGTGTCCATTGGCAATTCTTTCTTGCTTACCCCCAGTCCGCCCACTTTCGCTGGGCCAAGTTTGGCAGAAGACCAGCGCATCTTTCATCGCATGCGGAATGCCCTACAGAGCCTCTCGAACTGTGCTTTCCTGCTGGCACGGGAAGACGGCCTGATTGAGCGCCATGCGCTCTCCGCGCAGCTACAGGCCGAGGTGGCTACGCTCAGCATACTGGTGCGACAGATGGAGACGAGGCCAGTCGAGACAAAAGAGGAAGACGGTATCACCCCAAGGAGGACGACATGACGAAACGAACGATCTATATGACTGCATACGACCTGCAGAGATTGCAGCCGCTGATTGAATCGGCACGCCGTTATGGTCACGCGGACGTGGAAGCACTCGACCTGCTCCAGGCGGAAGTGGATCGCGCCATACTCTGCGATCCAAATGACATGCCGGCGGATGTAGTGACGATCAACGCCAAGGTTCGCGTCACCGATCTTGAAACGGGCAAGCAGTTAGAGTTCACGATCGTGTTTCCCCGCCAGGCCGACTACGAGCAAAAGATGATCTCGGTGCTGGCACCGATCGGGACGGCACTGCTGGGATACCGTCCGGGAGTGGAGGTGGAATGGCCGACTCCGGGAGGGATGCGAAGATTCCGGATTGACGAAGTTACCGCGCCGCAGAGAGCGGCGAGTGTGGCGTGATCGTATGGGGGACTTGAGGTCCCCCATTTCTCTTTGATTGGATACCGCGCCGTGATGGTGATTAATTCAGGAAATATTGCCGGTAAAGGGTGTCGCGCCGTGCGGGCCGGAACCCAGCATCACGAATGATCCGGCGCAGTTCTTCTTCCGTAGTGCAATTCGAAGTTCCAGCCGCCTTCACAACGTTTTCTTCCAGCATGACGCTGCCAACGTCGTTCCCGCCGAAACGAAGTCCCATCTGGCAGACCTTCAATCCCTGGGTAACCCAGCTGGACTGAATGTTGAGAACGTTGGAGAGGAAGAGGCGCGAGATAGCGAGCGTCTTGAGATATTCAACGGCGGTGGCTTCGTCCCAACCGCGTCCGCCGAGTGCGGTGTGCTTGGGTTGGAAGCTCCAGGGGATGAAGGCGGTGAATCCGCCGGTCTCTTGCTGCAAATCGTAGATGGCCTGGAAGTGGTTGATGCGGTGCTCGAACGATTCGCCGACGCCGAACATCATGGTTGCCGTGGTCCGCATGCCAAGCTTGTGGGCGGTACGGTGGACGTGCAGCCAATCTTCAGTGAGGCACTTGAGGCGCGCGATGCGATGGCGTACTTCATCGTCGAGGATTTCGGCACCGCCGCCGGGGATGGAGTCGAGTCCGGCTTCGCGGAGGCGCTTGATGGTGTCTTCGACGGTGAGATTGCTGTATTCGGCAATGGCGAGAATTTCGGATGCGGAGTAGCAGTGTAAATGGATCTGCGGGAAGCGCTGCTTGATGCCGCGGAGCATCTGCTCATGCCAGTCGATTTTGAGATCGGGATGCAGGCCTCCCTGCATGAGCACGCCGGTGCCGCCGAGTTCCACGGTTTCGCGAATCTTTTCGTAGATGGTTTCGAAGTCGAGGATGTAGCCCTCGGCGGCCATTTTGCCCTTGAGCGGCCGGTAGAACGCACAGAAAGTGCAGTATTCGGTGCAGAAGTTCGTGTAGTTAATGTTGCGGTCAATGATGTATGTGACGGTGCCTTCCGGGTGGAACTGGCGGCGAACAGCGTCGGCTTCCATTCCGATGCCGATAAGGTCGTCGGAACGGAACATCTCAAGGGCTTGTTGTTTGGTCAGGGACATAACGGACTGCTTCGATTGTAGCGAACAGCAGGGTGTAGGAGCTAGCGGTGAGCTACGCCGCTTTCTCCTGAGGGCGGGAATGCCCGGCGCTTGCTTTGCGCTTCTTCCGCCAGCGGAAGTAGTAAAGGACGCCTCCCATGGAGGCGACGACAGCGAGGCCAAGTAGTCCATAAAGCGCGGGTTTGTAGTAATGGGAGAAGAATCCGATGATGGCGCGACCGAAGAAGACGCCGAGAAGAGCGGCAACGGTAAAGCGGATGGCACGTCCGACGGCGATGGCAGACAGGAACTTTTTTGTGGGGTACTGGAGTGCTCCGGCAGCAAGCAGCAGAGGGAATACCGGGAATGGCGGTGGGATCATCACGCCCACCGTAACGGTGGTGAATCCTGCGGTCTCGAATTTTTGATAAACCTTCTCAGCCTTTTCCTTGCCGATCTTCTTTTCCAGCATCTCTTTGCCGCCCTTCTTGCCGATGCGGTACGTGAGATAGGCGCCGATGACGGAGCCGAGCGTTGCCATGCTGGCGTAGTACGGCCAGTACGGGTGATTGCCGGCGGAAAGTAGAATGGTGAAGACATCGAGGCTACCAGGCAGGGGAATAAAGGAGTTGTCGATGAGTGCGACAAGGATCATTCCCGGTCCGCCAAGGCGAAATAGCCAATGTTTTACGCCCTTAGCGGCAGCAGCGACGATGAAAACGGCAACATTCATGATTCCCCAGCACTAGGTCTGATGCCGTGGGAACCCCGAAACACTGCATGGAGCCGCGATTTGTCCTAGTGGTAGAGATGAAAGGCGAGTTTCCCGAGCAGGCGAAGTGAGGGGATTTCGGGGATAAGTCCCAACTCGAAGGCGTACCGGTAGAAGAGTTCCAGTCCCTCGGTGTTCTCAGCGTCCAGCGTGTAATGGATGTTTTCAGTTAGGTACTGGCGGACGCCATCTTCGGTAAGGCCGATGCGCGGAGCCCATTCGCGCGCGATCACGTCGAGGCTTGCGGGCTTGAGCCCGTTATCGCGTGAACGGCTGAAGATGTTTCCAAGGGCGTAGTCCTCGGGCGTTCCGGATAGCGCGGCCATGCGCACCGCCCAAAAAGCAAAGACGAAAGGTTTGCCGGTAATGCGTCGCCATTCCTGCGCGAGGTCGAGTGCGGCATAACGCGAGCGATCGACCTGGAGGGCGGGGTCTCCGATAAGGAGGCCGGCATCGCAGTGCTTCAGCATTGCCTCCGGATCGGCAGGCATGGTTACGTACTCGCGTTCCGCACCGCGGAAAAACTTCGTCAGCAGGATCTTTGTGAGGACGACCGAGGTGCGCGAAGAGGTGTCGAGCGCAATGGTACGGACGTCTTCGATTGGCTTTTTGTGGACGAGTAGGATGCTGCGGACTTCGTTTTTCGAGGCGATCGCGACGTCGGGAAGGATGGCGAGTCCGGGAATCGTGGCGTAGGTAATCGACGGAATGATGCCGATATCTCCAGTACCTTCGAGGAGCGCCTGCGCACACTGGGACGGGACCGTGTAAGTGAAATCGAAACGTTGCAGGGACTCTCGTGTTTCTGGTGTGGAGTGCTCGAAGTCCCACATCAAAGGTGCGGTGTTGAGGAACGAGATGGCAGAAATGCGCAGACGACGCATAGCAAACCAACGATTGTAACAAGGCTATGCGACGCAGTTCCTTGACGCAAGGAGATAAGGCAGATAGCCTGCGACGCGGAATCCCAAAATAGGAACCCTTGAAAATGGCCGTCCAAAGCGAAGTTTCACAGCAGTCCTACTGGCTCGCCCTGTCTCTGACCCCCGGTTTAGGCCCAACTCGTGGAAAAAAACTCGTGGGACACTTCGGATCGGCCGCGAACGTGTTCCATGCGTCGCTGACAGAACTGGAGGCGACCGGGTTGCAGGCTGTTTCAGCACAGTCGATTGCGACAGGGGCGTCGCTCAACAAAGCGGAAGACGAGGTGGTAAAGGCGAAGGCGGCCGGAGCAAAGATTGTGACGCCGGCGGATGAAGATTATCCGGAGAGGCTGCTGGAGATCTACGATCCGCCGCTGTGTTTGTACGTCCGAGGAGATGCTTCGATCCTGAGGCAGTCGGGCGTGGCGGTGGTGGGTACGAGGCATCCAACGCCGTACGGGGTAGGGATGTCGGAAAGGCTCTCCTGCGACCTTTCGGCCCGAGGGATCATCATTATTAGTGGACTGGCGCGTGGGGTGGATACCGCCGCGCATCGAGGGGTCGTCAACGCCAAGGGGAAGACGATTGGGGTCTTTGGGACTGGCGTTGACGTGATCTATCCGCGAGAGAACGGCAAGCTGGCCGAGCAGATAGTTTCGCTTGGAGGCGCGCTGATTTCAGAGTTTCCCATAGGGACTTTCGCGGCTCCGCAGAACTTTCCCATTCGTAACCGGATTATCAGTGGACTGGCGATCGGAGTATTGGTCGTAGAGGCCGGCGAGTACAGCGGCACGCGCATCACGGCGCGCTGCGCTTTGGAACAGTCGCGGGAAGTCTACGCAGTTCCGGGGAATGTGACGAACAAATTGTCTTGGGGTCCGAACACGCTGATTAAACAGGGCGCGAAGTTGGTTGCGACCTGGGAGGACGTGTGGGAGGAGTTGCCGTCGGAGGTGAGGCTGCAACTCGAGGCTGAGAAGCCGAATGAATCTTCCAAGCCCGAGACAGCATCTTTGTTTGACGGCGCAGCCATGTCGCCCCATGAGAAGAAAATCTATGCGTTGCTCAAGGCGGACGACATGACGCACATCGACGAGTTGGTGGAAAAGCTAAGCGGCGCGATGAGTTCTTCGGAGTTGTTTGCAGCGCTGTTCGAACTGGAACTGTCGAGTAAGATTCGACAGTTGCCCGGCAAGAACTTTGTTCGCACTTTCTGATCGTAAGCGGTTGAAAACAAGAGGCTGATAGACTGACTGACTGACAGACTGATTTATTTCGTGCTAGTGTCAGTGAAGTCTTCCAAAGAACCTAGAGGAAAAGTTGGCTAAAGGTTTAGTGATTGTCGAGTCGCCTGCGAAGGCAAAAACGATCCAGAAGTATCTGGGCAAGGGGTTCAGTGTCGAAGCTTCATACGGACACGTGAAAGACCTGCCGAAGAACAACCTGGGCGTGGATGTCGAGGGCGATTTCGATACCGAATACATCGTGATACCTGGAAAGGAAAAGGTCCTTTCCAAACTGAAGAAGCTGGCGAAATCAGCAGACACCATTTACCTGGCGCCTGACCCTGACCGCGAAGGTGAAGCGATTGCCGCCCATCTGGCCGAGGAACTTGGCGGCGACGGATTCGACGGCAAGAAGAAAAAGAAGTCTGCCGAGGCGGTGGACATCCGCCGCGTGACTTTCAACGAAATCACGCAGCGCGCGGTGAAAGACGCTTTCGAGCACACGCGCGATATCGATCGCAACCTCGTGGACGCGCAGCAGACGCGGCGTGTGCTGGACCGCATCGTCGGTTACCAGGTGTCGCCGCTGCTTTGGGACAAGGTTCGGCGTGGGCTTTCCGCCGGGCGCGTGCAAACGGTAGCGCTACGACTGATCGTGGAACGCGAGCGCGAAATCAAAGCGTTCGTTAAACAGGAATACTGGACGATTGACGCGCACCTTGCAGGACCCAAGCCTCCGGCATTCGACGCCCGATTAATCGGTAAGGGCGACGAGAAGATTGAAGTCCCGAACGAGGAAGAGTCGAAGAAGATTGTTTCGTTCCTCGAGGGCGCCGACTGGACCGTCAAATCGGTCGACAAGAAAGAGCGTCGCCGGAATGCCACGGCTCCGTTCACGACTTCGAAATTGCAGCAGGATTCGTCGCGCAAACTTCGCTTCTCGGTGAAGCGCACGATGATGATCGCGCAACGCTTGTATGAAGGCGTGGAACTCGGCGATGAAGGCCTCGTCGGTCTGATTACATACATGCGTACGGATTCGACGCGAGTGTCGAATGACGCTCTGGCGGAAGTGCGCGAGTACATCCCTGCGCAGTATGGACCGCAGTATCTGCCCGAATCGGCGAATACGTACAAGTCAAAGCAGAAGGGCGCGCAGGAAGCGCACGAAGCGATTCGCCCGACATCCGTAACACGGCATCCTGATGAGATTAAGAAGTACCTCCAGGAAGACGAGTACAAGGTTTACAAGCTGATCTGGCAGCGCTTCGTCGCGTCTCAGATGACCCCGGCTGTGTTCGACCAGACGACCGTTGATATCGACGCGTCAAAGAACAACGAGTCGTACCGCTTCCGCGTGACGGGTTCCGTTCTGAAGTTTGACGGTTTCCTGAAGGTCTACGAAGAAGCGAAGGATACGAAGGACGAAGAGGACGAGGCGCTGAAGCACAAGTTGCCTGCGCTTGAAGCCGGCCAGAAACTGAAGCTGAAAGAGTTGAAGCCGGAGCAGCACTTTACGGAACCTCCGCCGCGCTACAACGAAGCCTCGCTGGTGAAGGAACTGGAAGAGCGCGGCATCGGGCGTCCGTCTACGTATGCTGCGATTCTGACGACGATCCAGGAGCGCCAATACGTGACCAAAGTCGGCGGCAAGTTTGCGCCGACGGAAATCGGACTGGTAGTCACCGACCTGCTGGTGGAGAACTTCAAGGACATCTTCGATCCTGCCTACACGGCACGACTGGAAGAAGAACTCGACGACATCGAAAACGGCGAAGAGAAGTGGACCGATGCGATGCGCGATTTCTACGAAAAATTCCAGAAGGACCTCTCCTATGCCGAAAAGCACATGGAGAACCTGAAGGCGATGGAAAAGCCCACCGACGAGAAGTGTGAACGGTGCGGATCGCCGCTGGTGCTGAAGTGGGGCAAGCACGGATCGTTCTACGCGTGTTCCGCGTACGACAAGAAGAATCCCGAGAGCTGCACGTTTACGAAAGAAAACCCGATCAACCTGACCGATCTCGACCAAGCGGACGGCATGCAGGAGACGACGCAGGAAGAATACTGCGAGAACTGCGGACGTCCGATGGTACTGAAACGCGGCCGGTTCGGGCAGTTCATGGCATGCTCGGGGTATCCGGACTGCAAGACTACCCGGCGACTGGATCAGGGCAAGAAGGTGCCGGACATTCCGCTGGAAGAGAAGTGCCCCGAATGCGGACGCAACATGGTGCTGCGTCACGGCCGTTACGGCGAGTTTACGTCGTGCTCGGGTTACCCGGACTGCAAGTACATCAAGCAGAACTTCATCGGCATGAAGTGTCCGGAATGCAAAGAGGGTGAGCTTGTCGAGAAGCGGGCGCGCCGCAGAGGAAATTCCTTCTACGGATGCTCGCGCTACCCGAAGTGTAAGTTCACGTCGGCGCAGAGACCCGTTCCGGAAAAGTGCCCGAAGTGCGGACACGATCACCTGGTGCAGAAATTCCTGAAGGCCGGACCGGTCATCGCGTGTCCGAATGACAAGTGCGACTACGAGAGGGAGGCCCCAGAGTTGGCGGCCCCGACAGCAGTCGCGTAAAACTCAAATTGCTCCTGAAGCCCGGCTTGCTGTTGCCGGGCTTTATAATTTTGCTGAAATTTCGACCTAAACGGAGGGCTTGCGCAAGCAAGCAGGAGAGCCAATATGTCAGCTACGGCAGCAGATGCACAGGTGGTTATACAGTTGTACGATCTTCGTCGCGAACCCGAAATGCGAAAGGCAAGGAACTGGTTCGCCATGGAATTCCATCCGACATCGGCAGATGAAGTCATGAGCGTGGTTTCCGCGATGGGGTCGGACGCCAACCGCTACTTCCGGATGGTGACAAGCTATTGGGAGATGGCGGCAACGCTGGCACTGCACGGTGCAGTAAACGAGGAACTGTTCCTGGACACGCAAGGGGAAATGTTCTTCATCATGGCCAAGATCTATCCGCATCTCGAAGGTGTTCGCGAGAAGATGGCGAATCCCGAAGCCATGAAGAAGTGCGAGACGCTCATCAACCGGTCGGAAGCGGGCCGGAAGAAGTTGCAGGCGTTCGTGGCGCGGGTGGAGCGGATGCGGTCCATGGCTGCGGCACAGAAGAAATAGGCGGTTGCATTCCCACCAAACCCGGCTGCGGCCGGGTTTTCTATTGTGTTTCACAGTTCAAGCGGGAACTCGGAAAACCATCCCTGAGGCCCGGGCATCTCTTCAGGTAGCTGTTTTCCATCGGCTTATACCCCTTTTCGAAACGGTTTAGAACAATGGCTCAGAACTTGACTGATGTGCTTCGCCGCGAGTTGAACGACATCCATAAAAGGATGGAGCAACTTACCCGGCGTCAACAGGCGATTCAACACCTACTCAAAACCTACAGTGCCGCCGGCAATCGCCGCGGTGGAACACTGGTCTCCATGCCGATGGCTGTCGAGAACCAGTTATCGACGCTGGATATGGCAGAGAGGATGATCGAAAAGCACGGCGAAATGAAGGCCGAGGAAATCATGGAAGCCATCCGGCAGGAGTTTGGGGTGAAGCCTGCCCATACTCTTCCGCAAATGCTATACATCCGGGCAAGGGCAAAGAAGCGGTTTTATCGCAGTCCGGAAGGCAAGTTCGGAATTGTGGAGAAGAAGAAGTCTCCGAAACGCGCCGCATAAGAAACGTGCCGGACCCGGCTGGCCACCTCCCCCGAAACAGCCAGCCGGTACATGTCCGGCACAACCTAATGGCGGTTAGAGTCCGCCCAATTCCCGTAATCGAATCAGCCCATCGGATTCCAGTCGCCGCCTAAATAGCCACCGAGCGACCAACACCCCGAATCCCAGATACAGAGCCTTCCACATGGTCCCCCCGCTATTGCTGCTGTGAGTTCCATCTCCGATCCCCATGTCACAGCGTCGATGAGCGAACTGTATTCCCGACGTGGAGCTAAGTAAACGTCGCTCCGGTAACGTTCGGGAGTTACCGTGGTCAGCACGAATCGTAGGTGGGCCGAATCACAATTCCGGTGCTGCACACGAACCAAACCGGTGTTCCTTTTGTCACGAGGGCCTGAAAACGCTTATGTACACCGACTTGGTGCATGCGTCACGGCAAGGTGGACAAGGCGCCGGGGAGGGTGAGAAGGGCTGTTGAAAAGATTGGACTTGTAAGACAGGCGTTCCGATTCGGAACCAGAGTAGTTGGGATCATCACAAAAGATTGTGAGATGTATCACAGAGATTTGGAACACCGCATCGGACACTAGCCTCGTGACAAAGATCACATTTGGGCTGCTAGACGAACGAGGTGTGTTTACCGCGGGCGCAGCCATGAACTGTCGCTGGGGATTACTCCGGTGGTGCAGGCCATGAGCACGGCGCGAGGCGCAAACGGTCTCGTCGTGATTCTGTCACAGGGGGTTGTGCCGTGCTATCACCATATGGTCTCGACATTATAGAAAGCTGTTTTACATGTAAATTACGCGCTGATCGCCTGTTTTGCGATCTGCCTACCGGCGCGTTGCAGTCATTCGAAACAATTAAATACGCCACTGCTTATCCGAAAGGCGCAGTCCTGTTTGTGGAAGGCCAGGCACCCCGCGGAATCTACGTTCTCTGCAAAGGTCGCGTGAAACTTTCCATCTGCTCCACAGATGGCAAAACCTTGATCCTGAAAGTTGCCGAACCTGGTGAAGTACTCGGGTTAAGCGCCACGGTTTCAGGGAAGGCTTATGAGCTAACGGCGGAGACGCTGGACCCGTGCCAGGTGAACTTCGTGAAACGGGAAGATTTCCTGCGTTTTCTGCGCGAGCACGCGGACGCGTGTTTCCGGGTTGCCGAGCAGCTCAGCGACAAGTACAACGCCGCTTGCCATGAAATCAGGTCTCTGGGCCTGTCGCATTCGGCGGCGGAAAAGCTTGCGAAGCTGTTGCTTGAGTGGAGCGCGAAGAATGGGGAATCGAACAAGGTAGAACCGCGCCTGAAGCTGGCTTTGACGCATGAAGAGATTGCGCAGATGATCGGCACGTCACGCGAAACGGTGACACGATTGTTTGCCGACCTGAAGAAGCGCCAGATTGTAATGGCAAAGGGCTCGACGTTACTGATACGCAACAAGGCCGCGCTGAAGTCCATCGCCAGCGCATCGTAAGGAACAATAGCGGTCCGGAAATCCATGATGTTATTGCGCATCGGTTCAAAGGCATCACGATAATTTGTGACTCCAATCACTGTGTGGTTGGTCCGAAGCGAGAGATAACGTGAGTCATGGAGAGCGCAACGCATCAGAGCTGCTTTAAATGCGAACTGCGCCCGGACCGCGTTTTTTGCGACCTCCCGGCGGAGGCATTGATATCTTTCGACAGCATTAAATCGGTCCAGCAACTTCCGCGGGGCGAGACCCTGTTTCAAGAGGGAAGGCTGCCGCGCGGAATTTTTGTCCTGTGCGAAGGGCGCGTGAAGTTATCGGTTTGTTCGGAAACGGGCAAGCGGTTAATGCTTCGAGTGGCGGGCCCGGGAGAGGTGCTGGGCTTGAGCGCCACAATGTCGGGTAAGCCGTACGAAATCACGGCGGAAATCCTCGACAACGCGCAAGTCGCATTTGTAAAGCGCAAGGACCTCTTGCGGTTCCTTAAGGATCATCGCGAAGCCTGCATGCAGGTAGTGCACCTGCTGAGCCAGGATCTACATGTCGCATTTGATCGCGTTCGTACCGTCGGATTAACCCGTTCCCGGCGGCCGCGCATTCCTGTTCGAGCTCGCGCCTAAAGGGCGCCAGCGCATTTACCGGCCACACGACTTCAACGTAAAGGAGTCGTATGTTCCTGAGAGATCTGAGTATCGCCGTGCTGATTAGTACGCTGGTGCTAAGTGTCTCCGCTGCCGATCCCCAAAAGACAACCGGGAAACACGCCTGTTTCAAATGCCACCTGCCGGAGCAGCGGACCATGCAGGGGACGCCTCATGAAGAAAAGGGCTGCGAGGGTTGCCACGGTCCGGGGGAGCAGCATCTAAGGGGTGGCGGTGATCCGGCGAAGATCTTCAGCTTTGTGAAGGCATCACCGGCGGAGGTCCGCGAACGATGCGGCCAGTGCCATCGAGATCCGGTGATGGAGCGGCATGCGGAGGGAGATGTGGCCTGCATCTCCTGTCATTCGTCCCACCACTACGTTCGCAAAAAGTATCTCTTGAAAGCGGACGACAATCTCATGCAAAATCCTGCCTAAGCCTCAGTCTGGGGAAAAGCAAGAACCAGAGCGAGTTTAGAACGATTGGCCAGACGCAAGACCAACCGGGAGGTAACTCCCTTTTTAGCCTTTGTGGCAGTGGTCCGCACGCCCGTGGACGACTGAAGCACCGCCCGTCTCAGACTGAAATTTCCTGTTCCCAAATCAGAACCGGTGCCAAACACCAAAATGAAGTTGTTGTATTTGTGACAAGTATCACGCCAAAACGCCTGCTGGGCCATAAGAATCGAAGCTCGTCGTGGGACGAAACGAACGTAGGAGCCAAGGATGTCACGATTCAACAGAAGCATTCTTCTAATAATCACGGCCTTAGTGCTGCTCTGGTTGCCGGGGTCCGTTGCCTGGGGAAAGAAACCGCAACAGGCTACGGACACGAAGCAAACGAGTGCAGTACCGGCGTCGGCTCAGTATGTCGGGTCAGAGACATGTAAGGGCTGTCACGAAGAGGTACATAATCGGTTCGGGACGAATCCGCACTTTCAGTTGTTAAAGGAAGAGTCCGGCGGTAAGTCGAAGGAGTGGCACGGGTGCGAATCCTGCCATGGACCCGGTTCGGCGCACGTTGAGGGCGGCGGAGACACCACCAAGATTTTCAATCCCGGCAAGGCATCCGTGCAGCAGGCGAGCGCACAGTGCCTGCAGTGTCACCAGTCGGGGCATGACCAGAACAATTTCAAGAGTTCCGTGCACTTGACGAATGGAGTCGGATGCACCAGTTGCCATTCTGTGCACCAACCAAAGGAAAAGCGCTCGTTGCTTTCCGCGTCGCAGCCGACACTCTGCTATCAGTGCCACACGGAACAGCGCGCAGAGTTCAGCCGTCCGTTTCGCCATCGGGTGAATGAGGGGCTGGTCCAGTGCAGCGACTGCCACAACGTGCATGGCGGAACGCAGCAGAAGCAGATGCGAACCACCGCAGCGCAGGACCAGGTCTGCATGAAGTGCCATACGGAGAAGCGCGGGCCGTTCGTTTTTGAGCACATTCCGGTCAAAACCGAGGGGTGCCAGTCCTGCCATACGCCGCATGGATCGACCAATCCCCGCCTGCTGCGAACCAGCAATGTGAACCTGCTTTGCTTACAGTGCCATACGCTGGCGGCGAGTGGAGCACCTTCCCAAAATCCTGCCGGACCGGCACACAACCAGAACCAGAAGTACCAGTCCTGCACTTTGTGCCACGTGTACATACACGGATCGAACTTCAGCGAGGTGTTCTTCAAACCATGACAGAACAAACTTCGCGCAAACGACGGCAGAGAGTGAACCAGGCGGAGCGCCGCCACAGCAACAGGGGTCCGGAGGCTCTTATGAGGCTATGGGTAGTGCTATTCATGATGTCCGCGGCGGCTATGGCGCAAACGCAAACGCCCGCCGCAGCGGACGGAAGGGAAATGGGCGGTTTTCAGGTTGAGCAAAGCGTTGAGCTGGGATACCGGTACGTGGATGTGACTGGAAACAAGGACATCTATGACACCTTTATCGACCAGAACCAGGGGCCGCGAGTGCTCGAGCAGACGCTGTCGATCCGGTCGCCGCAGCATGCAGGCGCGTTGTTCGACGATCTGTTCCTGAGCAGTTTCGGGTGGGGCGGCGATCCGGAGAACGTGGCCCGCGCACGCGTATCGAAGTACAAACTCTATGACTTCAGCGCATTGTTCCGCCGAGATCACAATTTCTTCAACTACAACCTGCTGGCGAATCCATTGAATCCGCCGACATCGAATCCGAACGTGCCGGTGGATTTCTCCCCCCACTCCATGGATATCAAGCGCAGAATGTATGACTTCGGCCTGACCTTGTTGCCGGCATCGCGAGTCAGCGTACGGCTTGGATATTCGCGGAATCGTTCGGAAGGACCGTCGTTCACGTCCTTCCATGAAGGAACGGATGTCCTGCTGGCGCAGCCTTGGAATGTGACACAGGATATGTACCGGGTCGGGGTTGACCTCAAGGTTCTGCCGAAGACAACGATCAGCTACGACCAGTTCTACAGTCTGGATCGGACTGATACAGACACCTTCCTCGCGCCCTTTGCTCAGTATCCATTGACGACCGGAGCCAACCCGCTCATGGTCGAGTTCGGACTACCGATCAATGTGGCGGCGGGTCAGCCGTGCAATAACGCGGTGAGTTCTACAGGATTGGCGAATCCCGCGTGCAATGGATATTTCGCGTACTCGCGGTACCTGAGGGCTCGTACCACGAATCCGACGGAGCAGTTGACGTTTACATCCAACTACTTCAAGCGAGTGAATCTGACCGGCCACGTGAGCTACAGTTCCGCGGATATGAACACGCCGTACTCGGAGTTTTTCGACGGACTGGTGACCCGCACGCGCGAACGTCAGTTTACGTTTGGAGGCCCGGCGAGCGTAAGGCGGCTCTCGACGAACGCCGACATAGCGGGGTCGTTCGAAGTAACCGATGGCATCCGAATTACCGACAGTTTCCGGTACGACAACTGGCGGATTCCGGGGCTGTGGGATTCGGTTGAGACGGCGACTCTTGCTGCGGGAACGCCTGCAACGTTGTTAAGTGGGTTGGGAACAACGACCTCAACCTCGGAGACCTTCTACAACTTCCTTGGCATGAGGACCTTCCAGAACCTCTTCCAGGTGGAGTATTCGCCGGTCAAGCAGTTTGGCGTGAACGTCGGTTACCGGTGGCGCCAGCGGAGAGTCTTGGAATTTGTACCCACGGACGAACAGCCGCAGGAGTTTGATATCGATCGCACCATCAACGAGCATGGACCACTGCTCACGGTCTGGATGCGTCCAATGGATGCATTGCGGATCAACATGGAAGTGGAGGCGACGACGGCTGATAACTTCCTGACCCGCATCAGTCCGCGGCAGCGGCAGCAGGTCCGCGGCCGGGTGAGTTATAAGCCAGGACGGTGGGGCACGATGTCGGCTTCCGTCAACTTCAATGAAAGCCGGAACGGTGCATTCGACACCCAGTATGCCCAGCATTTCCGTAATGCCGGGTTCCTGACGACGTTGTTCCCAACCGAACGCTTCAGCATGGACCTGAGCTACAACTACTCCGACATCCTGCAGGATGCCTACATCTGCTACAACGGCACATTTCAGGCGCCGGGAACGATCGCCGGAGCCTGTCCAACGTTCAGTTCGTCCGAAAACAACAACCCGAACTGGATCTATTCAATTTACGAGAACAACACGCACTATTTCAGCGGGACTGTGATGTTCAAACCGGTTCCAAAAGTAACGACCAACATCGGCTATGGAATTACCAAAACCGATGGGAACGCAACGATTCTGAACACCCTCCAGCCGCTTGGGCCGCTCCAGTTCACGTATCACCAGCCACTGGCGTCGGTGAGCGTGGAGGTGATGAAGAGCGTGAACCTGAACGCGTACTGGAACTACGATCAGTATCGCGAGGCCGGGGTTGCCGGGCCCACGTTGCCGCGGAACTTCCACGACAACCGTGGCGTGCTGTCAGTCCGTTACGCTTTCTAACGTTCGTTCGGCTTTAAACTAGGCGGTCCTTCGCGGACCGCCTTTTTGTTTCTCACCCGCCGTTGTGATCTTCAACAGTGCTCTTAGCAGCATCGAGAATTCCTCTCCATCAGCGTTCTTCCCGCATTCCACGCGCATCTGGCGCGGCCCCACGATGGGCCCTTGGGCGTGACGGCGCTCACACCATCCGCGCTCACCCGTAGTGGCGTGTTTCGTATCACCCGAGGAAGTGAGATGGCTCACAGCCCCGTGAGGCATGGATTCGGAACAATGACATTGGTCCTAAATGGGCCCGAGGGGCTGGATGCGTGTTCTTCCCGCTTCGGTCTTATATCGGTGTTATTTACGCGCCGCCCCTCAGTTTGGTTTTAGGAACTGCTGGGAGTCATAATGCGAACCGCCAAGGTCTTATCTGTCTTTATCCTGTTGTTTGCGATCGGCGCCTTTGCCAAGGAGAAGCCCGCGCCGCAGGATAAAACTGCGGAATGTCTGTCCTGCCACAGCGATGCAAGCCTCGCGAAAGATGTGGACGGCAAGCCGGTCAGCCTGCACGTAGACGAAGGAAAATTCAAGAACTCGCTCCATGGCAGCATGTTTGGTTGTACCGACTGCCACACCGACGTGAAGGGTTTTCCGCACGATCCGGCGCCGGCGAAGGTCGACTGCTCCACCTGTCACGCTGATCAGGTCGCAGGCTATAAGGCGAGCGTACACGGGGAAGCTCTAGCGAAAGGCAACAAGCAGGCGGCCACGTGCGTTTCGTGTCACGGAAGCCTGCATGAAGTGGTTCCTGCGAGCGACCCGAAGTCTCCGGTCGCGCACCAGAACATCCCCAAGACCTGCGGCACCTGTCACGGCCAGAAGTTCGTGATGGAATCCAGCGGACGATCGAGCGCGCCGTTCTTCTCTTACGAAGAGAGCGTACACGGTAAGGCGGTTTCGGCTGGCTCCGGCAAGGCTGCGGTTTGCACTGACTGCCATGGAGCTCATGAAGTCCTGAACGCTGCGAATCCCAAGAGTTCCATCTTCAAGTTCAACGTTCCAAACACGTGCGGTAAGTGTCACGAAAATGTGAAGACGGAGTTCATGGGCAGCATCCACGGACAGGCGATCACGAAGGGCGTTTCTTCGTCGCCCGTTTGTACGGATTGCCACGGAATTCACGGCATCAAATCGCACATCGATCCGAATTCTTCGGTGTCGGCACAGAACCTCGCACGCACCACCTGCGCAAAGTGCCACGAAGGCGTGAGACTGTCGGAAGATTTCGGCATTGCCGGCGGACGCGCGAGTTCCTACAACGCGAGCTACCACGGACTTGCCTCGAAGATGGGATCCAAGACGGCCGCCAATTGCGCAAGCTGCCACGGGGTCCACAACATTCTGCCGTCTTCCGACCCGAAATCCACTATCGCCCAGGCCAACCTGACTGCGACGTGCGGACAATGCCATCCCGGCGCGGGCGATAACTTCGTAAAAGGAAAGATTCACATCCAGGCTCCGCTTTCGGCGGATGTCGGCAGCATCGCCGTGAACTGGACGAGGCGAATCTATCTTGGGTTCATCTTCGGAACGATCGGCTTCATGCTTCTGCACAACGTACTGATCTGGCGGAAGAAGGCGGCCGCGAAGCGTAAGGATCCTCGCCGAATTGTCGTCCGAATGGAGAAAGAACAGCGCATTCAGCACCTTATTCTTCTGGTTTCGTTTATCACGCTGGTGATCACCGGATTCGCGCTGAAGTATCCGGAATCGATGTTCTCACGCGCGTTACTGATGGGCGAATTCGTGCGGAGCTGGGTACACCGTATTGCGGGTACCACGCTGATTCTGGTCTCCGTCTATCACGTCTTTTATCTGGCAGCGAAAAAGAGCGGCCGGCAAATGATGATGGATATGCTACCGGTCCCGAAGGACGCAACTGACATCGTCGAGAATTTGCGTTACTACCTCGGACTGGGCGGCAAGCCGGCGCACTTCCACCGCTTTACCTATGGCGAAAAGATGGAGTATTGGGCACTGGTCTGGGGCACGTTCGTGATGGCCTCCACTGGCCTGATGCTTTGGTTCAAGGTCGGCTTCGGCAACCTCGTGCCGCGGTGGTGGCTTGACGTTGCGACCGCGATCCACTTTTACGAGGCAATTCTGGCGACGCTCGCCATTGTGGTCTGGCACTTCTATCAGGTCATCTTCGATCCGGATGTCTATCCGATGAACTGGGCCTGGTACGACGGAAAGATGTCGGTGGAGCTCTACAGCCACGAGCACTCGCTTGATCAGGACACGATTGTTGCGTCGGTCGGCAAGGCTGCCGAGCACGCCGAAGGCGACGGCGAAGCTGTGATCGCCAGCGACTCCAAGACGGGAAAATCGGATGCCGCACACAACTAGGCTAGCTGCCGCCTTTCGGCGGATTACCGGATATTTCTGGTTCCGGGCATTGCTCGTACTCGTGCTGGTGGGCGTGTCATTCGCATTCCTGGTGACACGTTCCGCCGCGAGTCCAAAACCCGCCCCGGCAAACGAACAGAACGACACCTGCCTTGCGTGTCATGGAGAGAAGTCCATGACGACGAAGCATGGTTCGCGGACTGTCTCTTTGTTTGTGGACAACAAGAGGTTCGGCGGATCGGTACATGGATCCCTGAACTGTACATCGTGCCACGCTGACCTTGAAGGACAAGACCTGCCGCATGGCACTCCTAAAAAGGTCGTTTGCGGGACTTGCCATAGCAGCGAACAGGAACTGCACCAGAAGTCGCTTCATGGGAAGGCGATTGCGCGGGGCAGCACATTGGCTCCGCGCTGTGTGGACTGTCACGGGAATCACGAAATCTACCCGGTCAAAGATGCGCGGTCTTCCGTTGCGCCGTTAAAGGTTCCATTCCTCTGCGGAAAGTGCCACCGGGAAGGAACGGCGGTCCAGGCCAATCCAAATATCAGCCAGCACAACATCATCGAGAACTACTCCGAGAGTATTCACGGTGAAGCGCTGTTGAAAAAGGGGTTGTCGGTTGCGCCGAACTGCGCGTCGTGTCACACGCCTCACTCGATCCTGCCGCATACCGATCCAGGGTCTTCCATCGCGCGCAGGAACATCGCCAAGACCTGTACCAAGTGTCACTCGCAAATCGAACAGGTACACCGGAAAGTGATCCGCGGCGAACTGTGGGAGAAAGAATCGCACGTACTACCGGCGTGCGTGGATTGTCACCAGCCACACAAGATCCGCAACGTCTTCTACGAGCAGGGTATGGCGGACGCAGATTGTATGCGCTGCCACTCAAATCAGGGACTCAAATCAAAAGACGGACGTTCCATGTTCGTCAAAGCCCAGGAAGTCGCAGGCTCCCGGCACGCCAAAGTTGCGTGCAGCCAATGCCACTCGGAAGTGAACGCTTCGCGAGTACGCGCCTGCGAGACCATCACCAAGAAAGTGGACTGCAGCAAATGCCACGAAGAAGTTGGGCAACAATACCAGCGCAGTAAGCACGGCCAACTCTTTGCGGCACAGGACAGCAACGCCCCCACATGCCGGGAGTGTCACGGCACGCATGGAATTCTCGGCAAGCGTAATCCTGACTCAGCGACGTTCCCGACTAACGTTCCACAGCTTTGCGGCAAATGTCACCGTGAGGGCGCCAAGGCTGCGGTGCGCTATACCGGCGAACAGCGCGAGATCATTCAGCACTACTCGGAGAGTATTCACGGCAAAGGTCTGTTGAAGAGCGGCCTAACGGTCACGGCTACCTGCACCAACTGTCACACGGCACACCGTGAACTGCCGAAGTCTGACCCTGAATCGACCGTCAACCCGAAGAACGTCCCCTCGACTTGCGGCCAGTGCCACCACGGGATCGAAGAGCAGTTCGTCAACAGCGTGCACTCGGCGAGTGTTACCAAGACGGACAAGAAACTGCCGGTTTGCTCCGATTGCCACACAGCGCACTCGATCAATCGAGCTGACCAGGACAAGTTCAAGCTCGAGATCATGGGGAAATGCGGCCAGTGTCACGAGGAAATTGCGAAGACGTACTTTGACACTTATCACGGCAAGGTTTCGCGGCTTGGCTACACCAAGACGGCGAAGTGCTACGACTGCCACGGCGCGCACGACATCCTGAGGATCGCCGATCCAAACTCGCACCTGAGTCGTGCGAATGTGGTGAAGACATGCCAGAAGTGCCACACTGGCGCCACTCGCCGGTTTGCCGGATACCTGACGCACGCTACTCACCACGATCCGAAGAAGTACCCGTTCCTTTTCTGGGCGTTCTGGGGCATGACTGCACTGCTGGTATCCACGTTCGTTATCGGCGGCGCGCACACCCTGCTCTGGCTGCCGAAAGCACTACAGATGAGGCGCGAACTCAAGGCGCAGGAGAAAAACGGCAATAGCGGCGAAACCGCAGAGAATACTGATCCGAACGCGAAACCGGGTGGAGAGGCCCAATAGTATGTCGAATGGTTCCATGGCAACTGCGGTAGGAACTGCGCCAGAGGTGAAGGCGAGCGACAGCCACCGTGAATTTGTCCGTTTCACGCGCAAGAATCGCGCGCTTCATGGATGCATGGTGGTCAGCTTTATCACCCTGGCGCTGACCGGGATGTCGCTGAAGTTCTCCTATACCGGCTGGGCGGTCATGCTGTCGCGAATTCTGGGCGGTTTCGAAACGGCCGGCTTCATTCATCGTTTCGCCGCTGTCATCATGTTCGGAACTTTCATCACCCACCTTGTCGATCTGTACCGGATGAAAAAAGAGAACAACAGGACCTGGATCCAGATGATCTTTGGCGCGCAAAGCATGCTCCCGAACGGGCAGGATCTGCGCGAGTTTATCGCCACCATGAAGTGGTTCCTGAACATGGGCCCGCGTCCACAGTACGGACGCTGGACATACTGGGAGAAGTTCGATTATTTCGCGGTGTTCTGGGGCATCTTTATTATCGGATCGACGGGGCTAACGCTGTGGTTCCCCATTCTGTTTACGAGGATACTGCCGGGTTCGTTCATCAACGTTGCGACCATCATCCACAGCGACGAGGCCCTGCTGGCGACTGGTTTCATTTTCACGGTGCACTTCTTCAATACGCACCTGCGCCCCGAGAAATTCCCCATGGACACCACCATCTTCACGGGGCGGATGACGCTTGCCGAACTGAAGCGCGACAAGCCGCGTGAGTATGAAGAACTGGTAGCATCCGGCAAACTGGAAGAGCACCTTGCGGAGGCGCATCCGGAGATCGTAGTGAAGGCGTTCCGGGCATTTGCCTGGACTGCGCTGTCCATCGGATTCAGTATCGTTATCTGGATCATCTACTCGATGTTGTTTGCATACCGCTAAGCCGCTTGCAAAGCAGCAGGTGATGACGGTGGCAGAGCACACCGGGTTGTGATTAAGGTCACCCCCGGATGTGCGCACTTCGCGCTACCTTCGGAATTGAATTCTGATTACAGACGAATTACCCTGACGACCCATAGAGGCCGCAGGATAGCGAACACGGGAGAGTGGGAATGTCAGAGAACCCGGAAGTACAGGGACCCGAATCCGCCGCTGTAAATACTCCGCCACCATTGACCCGGAACTTGATCAGTCTTCTGGGCATGGCGATTGCATTGGTCGCTGCCGCGAACATCGCATTTCTGGTGTTCCTGGACTTCATGGCGCAGAGCCCCAGTCCTTACATTGGGATCTTCGCCTACATGTTGATGCCCGGGCTGATGATATTTGGCCTGTTGCTGATTCCGGTCGGCATGCTGATCGAACGCAGCCGGCGCCGTAAACGCGCGCCCAGTGTCATCCCTAAGTTTCCGCGAATCGACCTGAACAACCCCAAGCAGCGCGCTAGTTTTGCGGCGGTCGTGACCTTTTCGGTGGTCTTCATAGCGATTAGTGCGGCTGGTAGTTACCGGGCCTACGAGTTCACGGATTCTGTGCAGTTCTGCGGCCAACTCTGCCACGAGGTGATGAAGCCGGAGTTTGTTGCTTACCAGCAGTCCCCTCATGCGCGAGTCGCATGCGTGGAGTGCCACGTGGGTGCGGGCGCCGGTTGGTATGTGAAGTCGAAACTGTCCGGTGCGTATCAGCTATATGCGGTGGCGTTTAACAAGTTCCCGCGGCCGATTCCCACACCCGTCGCGAATCTGCGCCCGGCACCCGAGACGTGCGAGCAGTGCCATTGGCCGAAGAAGTTCCATGGCGCACAGTTGAAGGAATTTACGCATTACGGTAATGACGAAAAGAACACGCCGCGCCAGATCCAGATGCTGATCAAGACTGGCGGTGGCGATCCTTCGATGGGCGCAACTTCGGGCATTCACTGGCACATGAATATCAACAACGAGATCACCTACGTGTCGACCGATGCGCAGCGCCAGGTGATCCCATGGGTGCAGGCGAAGGACAGGCTAACGGGTAAGACCACGATTTACTCAGTCAAGGATGTGAGCCAGGAAGAGATCGCAAAAGGAAATTCGCGTCGTATGGACTGTGTAGATTGCCACAATCGTCCGACGCATATTTACGTACCGCCCGATCGGTCTGTGGATAACGCCCTTGTTGCTGGACGTTTGGATGTGAGCCTCCCGTATATCAAGCAGCAGGCTGTAACAGTATTGACGGGCTCATACAAGACGAACGACGAGGCTGTTCGAGCTATCCAAACAGAACTGGAGAAGTTCTATACGGAGAAGTATCCGGACATCTGGAAGTCGCGGCAGGGTGCAGTTCGCGCCGCTATCAGCGAAGTACAGCGTATCTACGAAACGACGATCTTCCCCGAAATGAAGGTTGACTGGCGGGTTCATCCAAACAACGTCGGGCACTTCTACTCATCCGGATGCTTTAGATGCCATGACGGCAACCACGTGAGCGCGGAAGGAAAGGTCATCACCAAGGACTGCAACGTCTGCCACACGATCATGGCCCAGATGGAGAGCGGCAAGCAGTTGATTCAAGTTGCGGAAGGCGCGAAGTTCACGCATCCAGTGGACCTTGGCGACCTGGGCGCGGTGAATTGTGCCGACTGCCACACCGGCGGAGTCGGGCCGTAAAGCTCATGTTTGCTTTTGTTTAGGCGGCCTACGGGCCGCCTTTTTCTGTGCGTGAGTGATCTCACTCCAGCTTGTGATACAAGTCACGGCCCCTATGTTCACCGTTTTTCTACCCTGAGTCTGACGGGGAAGAACACCCGCACCGCGCAAGCGGATATAGGAGAGCAGGATGCAAGCCGAAGCTACTAAAACCAGCAAAAAACCGGATCCGGAGCAGTTCAAACCCAGACTTATCTTCTGGGAAGTCACGAAGGGATGTAACCTGCGCTGTATCCATTGCCGCGCGACAGCCACAGAGCTGGCTTCGCCAATGGACCTCCCCACAGGCCGAGCTATCGAGATCATCAAGCAGATCGCCGATTTCGCAAACCCGATCCTGGTGCTGAGCGGCGGCGAGCCTCTGTATCGTGCCGACATCTTCGACCTTGCCGCGTTTGCCACTCAGCGCGGAATCCGTGTAGCTCTGGCGACGAACGGCACCTTGGTTACGAAGGACGTGGCCAGAAAAATCAAAGACTCGGGCGTGAAGCGCGTGTCGATCAGTCTGGACGGCGCCGATGCAATGACGCATGACACTTTCCGCGGAATCCCCGGCGCGTTTGATGCGGCGATCTACGGCATGAAGAACCTGCAAGAGCTGGGCATGTCCGTCCAGATCAACATGACGATCGCAAAGCATAATGCTAAGCAATTGCCTGCGGTGGTCGAATTGGCGCGCCGTCTCGGCGCAGATGCCCTGCACACCTTCCTGCTCGTCCCGGTGGGGTGCGGAGTCGATATCGCGGAAGAGCAGATGGTGTCGCCGCAAGAGTACGAGCAGATGTTGAACTGGTTCTACGAC
Organism: Terriglobales bacterium; assembly: GCA_035561515.1. NCBI lineage: Bacteria > Pseudomonadati > Acidobacteriota > Terriglobia > Terriglobales > Terriglobales bacterium. The sequence continues at coordinate 118,930 of DATMXP010000039.1, forward strand.
CAGTCGAAGCTCGGCGATCTGGAACTGAAGGCCACCTGTGCTCCGCATTACTTCCGCGTAGTCCGGCAGCGTCGTGCGCAGGAACGCCGTGAAGCAGTCGCGGCCGGCAGTATGACGTACGGCGGAGGTCACGCTCCCGAGATTGGTCCGTCGGATATGACTATGCCCGGGTCGAATGCAGTTGTGCTTAAGCCGAAGGGTCACCATACCGGACACCCCACAGGCCATCCCGGCGGAGATCCTGCGATGAGTGCAATGACGAAGGGCTGCCTCGCCGGAACCGGCGTCTGCTTCATTTCGCATGAAGGAGAAATCTTCCCGTGCGGCTACCTGCCCGTGCTTGCCGGAGATTTGAAGAAGCAGCCATTCTCGGAAATTTGGAACAACTCGGTGGTATTCGAGCAGCTGCGCGATACTGGCAATCTGAAGGGAAAATGCGGTTGCTGCGAGTTCCGCAACGTCTGCATGGGCTGCCGGGCACGCGCCTTCGCCGCTACCGGCGACATGCTTGATCCCGAACCGTTCTGCATTTATGAGCCCAAGATGAGTCCTGCCACAAGCAAGGCCTGAGCTTCAGGCCGTTTCGGCACCGCACCAGATTTGCTGGGTCTGGTGCGGATTTTTTCTTTTTGGGGCGAGCCTCGTACAATGTTCGTCGATGCCGACAGCCAAGCCGATCAACGCAATCGAAACCCTTCGTAAAGTTGCCATCTTCGCCGACCTATCAGAAGCAGAGCTCCAGTTCCTGGCAGAACGCGCCGTGCCGCGCGATTACAAGGCTGGCGAGCTCGCCTTTTCGGAAGGCCAGCCATGCGCCGGACTGTTCATCGTGGAAACGGGCAAGCTGCGCATCTTCAAGAGTTCACCTAGCGGACGCGAGCAGGTTTTGTCGATGGAAGGACCCGGTGCCTCCGTCGCGGAATTGCCCGTGTTTGACGGCGGCAATTATCCGGCTTCGACCTCGGCCGCCGTGGATACGCGCGTGCTGTTCGTCAGCAAACAGGATTTCTACTCTCTCTGCCTGGTACATCCAAAGGTCGCCTTAAAGGTGTTGAAAGTCGTTGGCGCTAGACTTCGACGCCTGGTCGGAATCATCGAGGAACTTTCGTTCACGACAGTCCGGTCGCGACTGGTTTCCTTCCTCTTGCGCTTGGCTAAAGAAGGCAAGAAGACCGCGCGTGGCACGGAGGCTTCATTGCCGGCCAGTAACCAGGAGTTGGCATCGCATATCGGAACGGTTAGGGAACTGGTGTCGCGCAACCTGAGCCGCCTTCAAGCCGAAGGGCTGGTCATGGTTGAAGGTAAGACCCTGATCGTTCCCAGCCTGGCAAAGCTCGAGGCTGAGCTCGAGGGCAGCGAATAGCCCGTCCCTCGTGACTTTTGTCACGCTCCCGTGAGAAAAAATATCGTATTCCGACAGGTTCGTGACAAAAGTCATGGGCCTGCCTTCCATATCCCCGTACATTCCTGATTGAACACTGACGCACGAAAGTCAGCGTCAGACCTCCTGATTGCGCCTCACCGGCGCTTGTGGGATCCGCCGGTGAGAGCGGTTTTTCAGTAACGGAGAAAAATCAGATGTACGACGTTTCCAAAACCGTCCGTGAATTTGCGTTAGAAGTGCCGCAGGCGACCCGGGTATTCGAAAAGCTCGGAATCGACTACTGCTGCGGGGGTGGCAAAACTCTTTCCGACGCGTGTGACCAGGCAAAAATCCCGGTCGATGAAGTACTCCGCCGCCTGAGCGAGCGTGGCGCGCAGCCTGCGGGCGACGCGAACTGGACGCAGGCAACGCTCAGTGACCTGATCGATCACATCGTGACCAGGCACCACGGCTACGTTAAACAGGAACTGCCTCGACTGGAACAACTACTGAACAAGGTGGCCACCAAACACGGGGAACGGCATCCCGAACTGAACGAGATCAAACCCATTTTTGCGCGCCTCAGTGATGAACTCACCTCACACATGATGAAGGAAGAGAACATCCTGTTTCCGTACATCAAGCAACTGGAAGGTTCGGCCACCGACTCGGGACGCGTGCGCGCGCCGATGTTTGGCACTGTGCGCAACCCCATCCACATGATGGAGATCGAGCACGACTCGGCCGGCGATTGCCTGGCAGAGATGCGCGAACTCAGTTCCGGCTACCAGGCGCCTGAGGAAGGCTGCTTCAGCTACAAGACGCTGTACCAGGCTCTCGCGGACTTCGAACTCGACCTGCATCAGCACATCCACCTCGAAAACAACATTCTCTTCCCTCGCGCGATCGCGATCGAGGCGGGACAGTAACAGGTCGAGGGAGCCGATGAACGCATTTCCTACACGCATTGAAAACGCCGCCGGACGCGAGATGTCGCCGACCGAAATCTTCGCCATCTCGCGCCAGCAGGAGATCGGCCTTTCACGGATGCTGACCGCATACATCAGCGTGGGGCTTGCGTTCATGCTGCTGCCGGGAACCTTCCTGGGCGTCTGGAACCTTTTCTCCATCAGTGGACACTCTTCGAAGATTGACCCCGCCTGGATGCAGGCGCACGGTCACGCCCAGATCTTCGGATGGGTGGCCACGTTCATCCTCGGGATCGGGTTCTACTCGATTCCGAAACTGCGCGGGAGCGGACCATTTGCGCTCTCCAAGCCTTGGTTGGCTCTCGCGCTCTGGGTGAGCGGAGTTGGACTGAGGTGGTTCACGAACGTGTATGGCTGGAACTGGCGAATTGCATTGCCAGTTTCGGCTGTGTTGGAGATCGCAGCCTTCCTCGTCTTCTTCCGTGCTGTTTCGGGTCATCGCCCCGAAAAGAAGGAGGGAGGAGAAAAGCCGAGACTCGCAGCCTGGACTCTTGTGGTCATGATGGGGACTCTCGGCTTCCTTGCGACCCTTGCGGCGAATATGTACGGTGCGTTCGCGACGGCGTCGCGGGCAAGTTCGCCCGCCTTCGAACACCACTTCGACCAGAAGTTTCTCGTGCTGGTCGCCTGGGGATTCCTTGCAACCACCGTTTGGGGTTTCACTGCCCGGTGGATTCCAACTTTCATCGGGCTCGCCGCTCCCCGCAGCCGGGCACTACTGACGGCTGCGGCTATCAATCTACTTGGCGTGCTGTTCGCCTTCTTTGGAATGTTCCGTCCAGCGTCGATATTGGCGCTAGCTGGGGCAATCATTGCGGTCTACGCGCTTCGCATCTTCGAGCCCAGTATTCAACCAGCAAAACTGAATGGAGTCCATCCAACCCTGCCGATCTTCATCCGGTCAGCCTACGGATGGCTGCTGGTAGCGGCGTCGTTGGCAATCTGGGCGGCGTTTGACGGTGACCGTTCAGGCGGCATCGGCGGCGCCGGACGTCATGCGATGACCGTGGGATTCATCTCGATGATGATCTTCGCGGTCGGCCAGCGAGTTCTGCCGGCGTTTTCGGGAATGCGGCTTCTGTTCAGCAAGCGACTGATGTTCCTTTCCATGCTGCTGGCATCCGTGGGATGCACCGCACGCGTGGTTTCTGAAGTTCTTGCCTATCCCGGCTACGTAGCCGCGGCGTGGCATTGCCTGCCAATCTCCGCGGTCATTGAGTTGACCGCCTTTGCTTTATTTGCACTTAACCTGTTTGTTACCTTCATGCGCCGGCCTGTAGTGAAGCCGGCCACCCTGTACAGCATTACTGCTCGGAATTCATCCATCGCCTAGGAGCGAAAGTCATGGAATATCGCAAATATTGGGTCGCCCTGATCGTAGTACTGGTGGCATCGTTCACCGTACTCGGCATGGTGGGCTATCAGGCAATCAGCACCGCACCGCCAATCGCACAGGTTGCGACCACAGACGGCCAGGTGCTCTTCAGCGGAGAAACGATCCGCGACGGACAGAATGCATGGCAATCCATCGGTGGACAGGAAATCGGGTCCATTTTTGGACACGGCGCATATGTCGCTCCCGACTGGACGGCCGACTATCTACATCGGGAATCGGTCTACATCCTCGATACGTGGGCCCGTGAAACAGGTGCAAAGGATTACGCATCCGCCAACGCAGAAGTGAAGGGTGCCTTACAGGCTCGCTTGCAGCAAGTGATGCGCACCAATACCTACAACCAGGCAACGAACACGATTACAATTCCGCCGATCCGAGCCGCTGCCTTCGAAGAATTGCAGAAGCACTATGCGGATGTGTTCTCCAACGGACGTCACGAGTATGCGATTCCGCAGGGCGCCCTCACGGACGCGACGAAACTTCGCGATATGAGCGCGTTCTTCTTCTGGACTTCGTGGGCCGCTTCGACAAATCGGCCGGGACAAGAGATCAGCTATACGCAGAACTGGCCGCACGAGGAACTGGTGGGCAACCGTCCCACCGGCAGTGCGATTTCATGGAGTGTAGTGAGCGTGATCCTGCTGCTGGCTGGAATCGGCGGCATGGTGTGGTATCAGTCTTCACGCGAACACAAACCGGTGAATGAGCCTATTCCGGTGAGCGATCCGCTACTCGGCTTCAATCCCACTCCTTCGCAGAAGGCGACGATCAAGTACTTCTTCGTCGTCGCGGCGTTGTGGGTGGTACAGATCATTTTAGGCGCCGTCGTCGCCCATTACGGGGTGGAAGGCCAGGGCTTCTACGGAATTCCTCTTGCGAAGTGGTTGCCATATTCGATTGCTCGCACTTGGCACCTCCAGATCGGCATTTTCTGGATTGCTACTTCGTGGCTCGCAACCGGACTCTACATCGTTCCCGCTGTCAGCAACCGGGAGCCCAAACTGCAACGCGCAGGCGTGAATGCGTTGTTCGTAGCGCTGGTGCTGGTTGTGGTCGGGTCGCTCGCGGGTGAGTGGCTGGGTATCCAGCAGAAGCTCGGTAACCTGTGGTTCTGGTTCGGCTCGCAGGGATACGAATACGTTGACCTTGGCAGAGTGTGGCAGATCCTGTTGTTCGTCGGTCTCGTCTTCTGGCTGTTCCTGATGTACCGCGGTCTGAAGCCTGCACTGCAAAAGCGCGACGAAAGCCGTTCGCTGCTCTTGCTGTTCCTCGTTTCCGCCATTGCCATTCCGGTGTTCTACGCGGCCGGCCTGATGTACGGCCAGCGCAGCCACATCGTGACCACCGAGTTCTGGCGCTGGTGGGTAGTGCACCTCTGGGTGGAAGGTTTCTTTGAAGTCTTCGCCACGGTGGTGATTGGATTCCTGTTCACCCGCCTGAAACTGTTGTCGATACCGTCCGCCACACGTGCAGTGATGTTCTCGACGATCGTGTTCCTCGCGGGAGGCATCATCGGCACCTTCCATCACCTGTACTTCACGGGTGCTTCCAACGCCGTGCTGGCACTGGGCGCCGTCTTCAGCGCTCTGGAAGTGGTTCCGCTCTGCCTCATCGGCGTCGAAGCGTGGGAGAACATCCGGCTAGCTCGCGGAACGCAGAAGGCGCAATGGGTTACCTCCTATAAGTGGCCCATCTACTTCTTCGTTGCGGTGGCCTTCTGGAATTTCGTGGGCGCCGGCCTGTTCGGCTTCATGATCAACCCGCCCGTGGCGCTCTACTACGTGCAGGGCCTGAACACGACGCCGGTTCACGGACACACCGCGCTGTTCGGCGTGTACGGCATGCTCGGTTTGGGCCTGATGCTGTTCAGCCTGCGCGCAATGCGTCCGGGACTAGCCTGGAAAGAGAAGCCGGTGGCGGTGGCCTTCTGGTTCATCAATATCGGGCTCGCTCTGATGGTCCTGCTTAGCCTGCTGCCGATCGGCCTGATGCAGGCGTGGGCGTCGGTGCAGCACGGCACGTGGTATGCGCGGTCCGCCGAGTTCATGCAGATGCCGATTCTCCAGAACCTACGCTGGGCCAGGGCTTTGGGCGACACGCTGTTCGCGCTCGGAGCCATGGTGCTGGGCTGGTTCGTGCTCGGCCTGGTGACCGGTCATTCGTTCGACCGGAAAGCAGCGTCGCAGAAGGCAGATCTGGCCGTCGAACCGGTTCGTACCATGGGCGACTAGTACCGTTCCCCGTAACCAGGGCGCACCTTCGGGTGCGCCTTGTCTTTTGTGCACTAGATGCCTGTGACCGCAATCACAGGCATAATGTTCGTAGGGATACGACAATATCCCCAGGATGAAACGCTTCGCTACAAGACTGCTGGGATTGCTTCTGGTGCTTTCCGTAACTGGGTGGACCCAGACGGTTTGTCCCATGATGCTGTTCCCGCCGGCAGCGAAAGGCGAGGCGCGACACGTTCCGGCAGCAAAGAGCACTGGACATGAGTGTTGTCACGGTGCGAAGTCGACTACGGACACCGAATCCGCAAAGATGTCAGCGTGTGCTCCGGGCATGGACTGCTGCTCGATCGAGCGTCAACCCGCGAGTTCTCCAAAAGCACCAAGTGCAGCGCCCCTATTGGCAGTTTTAGGTCGCCTCGATATCCCCCCGCATCAGAGCGACCAGGGTCCCTTGCTTGTGCAGGATCAAAGCGAAGGCGCGCTTCGCCATGTTCTTGTGCTGAAAGAAGACCTTCGAATCTAGTCTCGTTTCCTTCCTGCGAAAGCTTACAGATACGAAGTGAACCGTTCTAAGAGACAGAAAAGGAAATGAGGAAATCATGAAATCTAAAATTCAAGTTCTAATCGTTACGCTTGTTTTCGCCATCACCATGTGGGCGCAGAATGCCGCTCCCACTGCACCAGCCGACCATTCGCAACATCAGGCGAAGGCCTCGTGCTGTAAGGACGGCGCCTCTTGTTGCAAGGAAGGCGCTTCGTGCTGCGGAAAAGAGTCTGCTGAGGGATGCTGCAAGGACGGCAAGTGCTCGAAGGAAGGCGCTGCCAACATGAGTTGCTGCAAAGGCGGAGCGAAATCCTGTGCCAAGATGGCAAAAGCCGACAGCAAAGACGCGAAGGGCTGCTGTGGTGGCAAGATGTGCCAGCGCAACAAACCCGCGAAGAGCTAACTTTGCGCAATTTGGACGAGGCCTCGGAGCAGATCCGGGGCCTTTTTCTTTCCGTTGCTGCTATATAGTAAGTAGCGAGTGGGGGAACGTATGAGTCATCAGGTCACCATGGTCCGCGAGTGGGATGCCGACCAGTTCCATGCCAAGGTTCTGGAATTGGAGCAAAAGGGCTGGCAGTCACGCCACGAAAGCTACAAGGTCACACCCGAGATGAACCCGGAAACAGGCATCGTTTCGCACGTGCACAGCATTGAACTAACCAAGGACTGAAAACACATCATGTCCGAAGCGGCATCCAATTCAGGATGCCGAAGGCTCCGGTCCAAACTGCCGCACCGCTCGTACCGCCGCGTCCGACACTCACCTCATTAAGGGAAGCTGCCGCGGGGTGTAAGGCTTGTCCGCTTTGGAAGACGGGGACCCAGACCGTTTTCGGCGAGGGTGCTTCGCGCGCACGCGTTCTATTCGTCGGTGAACAACCGGGAGACAAGGAAGATCTGGCAGGGAAGCCTTTCGTCGGACCGGCCGGGAAACTGCTCGACAAAGCTCTGGAGGCAGCGGGAATCGACCGCCGTGACGTGTATGTCACGAACGCAGTCAAGCACTTCAAATGGGAGCCACGCGGAAAACGCCGCATCCACAAGAAACCTAACCAACTGGAAATCACGGCTTGTCGTCCGTGGCTTGACGCGGAAGTTTCGGTCGTGAAACCCGAGGTCATTGTGTGTCTCGGCGCCACGGCTGCTCAGAGTCTACTCGGAAAAACTTTCAAGGTTACGGAGAGGCGTGGCGAATTGATTCCTCACGATAAGGTGCCGTATATCGTTGCGACGGTGCATCCGTCATCGATTCTGAGAGCCCCGGATGAAGATAAGAGACATGACGAAATGGCGCGCTTTATCGATGACATGAGGAAGGTCCGTTCCGCGCTGGACCGCAACCTCAAGCGCGCGGCGTAGTTAGTCTCGTGGGGCGAAGTATCCCTTTCGACACTCAACCCGTAGTTTCGGGTTTCTGGAATTCAAACTCAGCGTGCGATAACGGCCGTCGGACTGGAATTCAGCGGGCTTGTAAGCCAGTACGTACTGGCTTCTCAGTGCCTGCTCAACCTTCTTGAATGCGCGAGCCACCTCCTCGTCACGGTACGCGGAGAGCAACTCGCCCCCGGTGAATCGGCTAAGCAGAGCGAGCACAGCTTCACCTTGCGTGTACTCCGTGCTGTCGTTGGAGCTGAGTGCATAGATCGGCGCTTCGGCGCGCAGCGCCGCTTCCTGGGCGTCGCGCATGATGGCGTGGTCTCCGTTGCTGACACCATCACTGATCAACACGATTATGTTTCGGGTACCGAGCTCAGGCTGTTTACGCAGTTGTTCGCTCGCGAAGACAACGGCGTCGTAGAGCGCCGTATCGCCTTCGACCTTGAGGTTCTGCAGAGCATTCGTCAACTTTTTGAGGTCGTTCGTGAAGCCTTGCTCCAAGTGTGGCTTCTGGTTGAAGCCAACCACCATCGCTTTATCTACCGCTGGTCGAAGAATCTTCTTGAAGAAGGCGTTCGCGGCTTCCTTCTCGAACTTGAAACGGTAATTGACCGAACCGCTGATATCGATCAACAGCACAACGCGCAAGCTCTCCTGTTCGAACGTGTGGATTCGCTCCGGAGGTCGATGGTCATCAAGCACCTCGAAGTCATGCATCGTGAGATTGCTTATAAAGCGGCCCTTGCGGTCCACGACTGTAAAGAGAAGCTGGACCTCGTCGACGCGCTTCTTGTATGTAAACGAATCTTCCGTGAAGGCTTCAGTATTGTTAAGTGCCGCAATGCTCGGCTGTGGCGGGACTTGGCCACGGAGTTCGAGACCAGGCATAACCGTGATCGATATGCAGGCGATCAGGGCAAATCGCAACGTGCGCGTCCAATTCGAAACGGACACAGCATCCTCCAAAAGAGAAATCGGAGGCCCAATGCTGAGATTGGAACCGGCACCCCGCCGGCTCACCCCAAGAGTGGAGAGATTCTAGCTTGATTCAAGGATTGTGGCTAGGTGCTGTCCTGTGAGCTTCGCTGAAGTTTGGCACTACTCGAAGGCTTAGCTTGCGCCGGTGCTGGCGAGTGCATTGTTGGGCGCGGCTGGATACTCGCCTTCCCACTTGGCGACGACCACCGTCGCCAGACAGTTGCCGATCACGTTCACCGTGGTGCGGGCCATGTCCATCAGTTGATCAATTCCCAGCAGAATGAACACGGGCTCGGTTGGAAGGCCGAATGAACCTACTGTTCCGAGCAGGATGATGATCGACGCTCGCGACACGCCGGCGGTGCCCTTGCTTGTCAACATAAGTGTCAGCAGCAAAAGGAGTTGCTGGCCGAAACTCAGGTGAATTCCGGCGACCTGGGCGACGAAGATGGCGCCCAAGGACTGGTACAGGCTGGAGCCATCAAGGTTGAAACTGTAGCCCGTCGGCATGACGAACGCGACGATCTTTCGCGGTACGCCAATTCCTTCCATCGCCTCCATGGCACGTGGAAGAGCCGCCTCCGAACTGCTGGTCCCGAAGGCGATGGAGGCCGGTTCGGCGACCGCCTTCGCGAATTTTCGGATGGGCACCCGGAACCAGAACGCAATCGGCAAAAGCACACCGAAGATGAAGATGATAAGCGCGATGTAGAGAGTCGCAAGCAGCTTGGCGAGATTAACAAGCACGCCTAGGCCAGTGTGACCAACTGTGTAGGCGATGGCAGCGCCTACACCAAAAGGTGCAAACAGCATCACGATGTTCGTGAACTTGAACATCACCTCGGCAAGGCTGTCGGTGAACGCCAGCATCGGACGCCGCTTGTCCTCACGTACCATCGCCAGGCCGATGCCGAAGATGATGGCAAACACCACAACCTGGAGCACCTGTCCTTCGGCAACGGACTTCGCGAGATTCTCCGGGAAGATGTGCAGGATGATTTCCGAAGCGGTGTGTTTAGTGGTTGGTAAAGTTTCGGAGGCGATCTGCGGTAGCTGAACCCCGACCCCAGCTTTACTGATATTGATGGCAGCCAGGCCGATGAACAGGGCAATAGTGGTAACGACTTCGAAATAGATGATCGCCTTAATGCCCATGCGACCGACCTTCTTCAGGTCGGCGTGTCCGGCGATGCCGCTCACGAGCGTTGCGAAGAGAAGAGGCGCAATGATCGTCTTGATCAGCTGGAGGAAAATTTGCGAGAGCACGCGCAGGTTGGTCGCGATACCGGGCCAGTCATGGCCGATTTCCGCGCCCACGAACATGCTGACCACGATCCATGTAGTCAGATTGCGGCGAACTACGCCATACGCAATGAAGGTCGCGAGAAAAACCCAGCGGGCGGCGAACAGGACGGAGTGGGGCAGCGCCAGTAGTCCGAGATACGTTGCGCTCTGCAACAGTCCCGCTAAGGCTAGTGTGGCTAAGGCGGCGAACAGGAGTTGCCGTTTCATGTCACCGTTCTGAAGATGGATTCTAAGAACGCTACCGCAGCAAATCTTCCAACTCGACTCCGCGATCGGTCTTCTCGTCGCGATATTTCACGATCACCGGCGCATACAGCGAAAGCCCCCATTCCTGGCCTTTGCCTTTGGAAACGGCACGCGAGCCGGGAACCACCACCGCACCCTCTGGCACCACCAGGCACTGATCGTGTGAGGAGCGGTAGATTTCACCTTTTATCAGATCGAACAACGGTGTTGACCGTGTAAGAACCGTTCCGGCGCCCAGCACAGCGCGAGCCCGGACCTGCGTGCCTTCGTAGACGCCGCAGTTCCCGCCGATCAGTACGTCATCCTCAATCACGACCGGCGAAGCATTGATCGGCTCGAGCACGCCGCCGACCTGCGCCGCCGCGCTGATATGAACTCGTTTTCCGACTTGCGCGCATGAACCCACAAGCGCGTGCGAATCCACCAGGGTGCCTTCATCCACATACGCCCCCACGTTGATGTACATGGGCGGCATGCAGATCACCGAGGGCGCCACGTAAGCGCCTTCACGTACTGACGACCCGCCGGGGACAATGCGAATCCTGTCTTCGATACGGAACTGGCGAACGGGAAAAGTGTCCTTATCGACAAACGACAGATCTTCGCATCCCATCTCCATCAGTTCGCCGATCCGGAAGCCCAGGAGGATTCCTTGCTTTACCCAGATGTTGACGCGCCATTCGCCGTCCACTTTTTCGGCAGCACGAATTTCGCCTTTGCTCAGGGCGTCGCGGAAGTCTCCAAAGACGCCACGAGCTCCCGAGACGTTACGTGCCTCCGGCCCAAGGGCATACAGCCGTTCGATTCCTGCCTGCAGTGGATGCATTCAGCTCAGTATAAATGCTCCCCTTAACTCTCACCGACAGTTTTTCGCCGGCGGATTCCATCCATCGCCGTAGCAGCTTGCATCCTAAAAACCGTGGATTCCTTATCTCCCATCCTGCGGCGGACTCTTGTCTTGGTGGCCCATCCTGACGACGAGGCAGTTGGTTGCGGTCTGCTGTTGCAGCAGATGACAGACCCGATCGTCATTTTCGCAACGGATGGAGCACCGCGAGCGCAGTTCTTCTGGAGGGACCACGAGTCTAGAGAAAGCTATGCCAGGCTCCGGGCGCAGGAAGCTCGAAGCGCACTTGCTTGCGTGGGTGTTGAGCATTTCCATTTCCTGCATGATGCGAATGTCGTCGCCGACCAGGAACTCTTCCTCAATCTTGAATGTGCCTTTGGGGCATTGGCTCGGGTCATCGAGACCGAACTGCCGGATGCCATCCTCACGCTTGCATACGAAGGTGGCCATCCCGACCACGACGCCTGCAGTTTCCTGGCAGCGGCAGCGGGTGTGAAGTTCGAATTACCGATCTGGGAAATGCCTCTGTATCACCGTAGAAACGGAAGCTTGGAGCGTCAATCGTTTCTAGCGGGAGAAGGCATCCAGGTCCTGGCTACGGCCGACACAGTCGCAAGGAAGCAGGCGATGTTTGCCGAGTATGCGTCGCAGGCGCAGGTTCTTTGCGATTTCGCTTGTGAAACTGAAGTCGTCCGCCCGGCCCCTATCTACGATTTTTCGCGGAACCCGCACGACGGAGAATTGAACTACGAAGCCTGGCAATGGCCGATGCGAGGTGAAGACCTGTGCCGGGCCTTTGAGAAATTCCTGCATCCATCAGAAACAATCGTGAGAAAGCGTGAATGGCGTACCGCAGCCTGAGAAGACCAAGCGATTCCGTGCATCCGCGCCGAATTCTATACGTTGCCTATCCGTTGTTGCCCGTCAGCCACGAAAGCTGCGGCGGCGCCGAGCAGATGTTATCGGTGTTGGAAGATGAGATGGCTCGCCGAGGGCACTACACATCAGTCGCTGCCTGCGCAGGTTCGCAGGCGCGCGGCAGCGTAATGGTGACGGGTGCCGAAACCGTAGAACCGGACCGCTTTTCCACGCGCAATGCCGAACATCACGCCCGCATCCTCGAGTTCTTGAACTCCCCGCAGCATCACGCGCTGCCGTTCGATCTCATCCACGACAAAAGCGGCAGCTTCTGGCCTCGTGCCGCGGAATCCGAAATTCCGGTGCTGGCGACCCTTCATCTGCCTCGGCATTTCTATTCCGAAGAGGTATTCCGCAAAGTCCCAAAGAACGTGATGTTCAACTGCGTCTCTGCTGCACAGTACCGCAGTTTCCAAAATGTTCTGCACGTCATCGGGGTAATCGAGAATGGAATCCATGTTCACCGCTTTCCGTTTATTACCGAGAAACAGGATTACCTGCTTTGGCTGGGAAGAGTCTGCGAGGAGAAAGGACCACACCTCGCGATCGAGGTGGCGCGCCGAACTGGCCTTCCGCTGGTGATGGCGGGGCAGGTGTATCCGTTCTCGTATCACCAGACGTTTTACAACGCGAAGATCAGGCCGCACCTCGCCAGCCTGCATCCGACTATTTCATTCCGGGAGACTCCCACATTCCAGACGAAAGCGCGCCTGCTCAGCCGAGCACGCGCGTTGCTTGTACCCAGCCTGGTGAACGAAACTTCGTCGCTGGTTGCCATGGAAGCCATGGTATGCGGCACTCCGGTCATTGGTTTCCGACGGGGCGCATTGCCGGAAGTGGTAATAGATCGACTGACTGGCTTCATCGTGGACGACGTGGACCAAATGGTGGAAGCGGTCTGGAATGCCGATCAGATCAACGCGCACGCGTGCCGAACGCACGTAGAGTCGAATTATTCGTCGACGCGCATGGCTGCGCAGTATGAAGAGCTTTACGAGCGAATTCTCGCGAGCCGGGAATCGCCGCGAACTCAGGCCGCCTAGACAGCAACCGCCTTCACCAGACCCAAGTCGCTGGCAATCTTCTGGAGTTTCGCCTTCGTTTCTTTCTTCGCGGGAAGCATGGGCAGACGGTAGTTCTCCTCGACCTTGCCCATCATCGCGAGCACGGCTTTCACCGGAATCGGATTCGATTCCAGGAAGTTCGCCTGCATCAACCCAAGATATTTGCGCTGGATACTTCGAGCTCTATCCCAGTCGTTGGCGAGCGCCGCTCGAGTCATCTCGGCCATTTCTTTCGGTATCTCGTTCGATACCACCGAAATGATTCCGACTCCGCCCAGCGAAATCACCGGCAGCGTGACAGCATCATCTCCGGAAAGAACGGCAAAGTCGGACGGCACTGCGCTGCACACTTCGGCAATCTGGGTAATGCTGCCGCTCGCTTCTTTCACGGCGATGATGTTCTTCATCTCCGCTAGACGTGCAAGCGTGGCCACCTCGATGTTCGCTGCCGTGCGTCCGGGAACGTTGTAAAGCACCAGCGGCTTGTCGACAGCTTCGGCGATAGCCTTGAAATGTTGGTACTGACCTTCCTGGGTCGGCTTGTTGTAATACGGCGAGGCGGTCAGGATGGCATCCACGCTCTTCCGCGATGCGACTTCCTTTGCCTTGGAAACCGCTTCTCTTGTGGAGTTTGAAGTCGCGCCGGCAACAATCGGCACTCGGCCATTCACGACTTCAATTGTGACGTCGATGACATGCAGCCACTCGTCATGCGAGAGCGTGGGTGTTTCACCTGTCGTTCCGCAGGGAACGAGGAAGTCAATCTTCGATGCCACCTGCCATTCGACCAGCGCCCGCAGCGCCTTTTCGTCGATCGAACCATCCGCTTTGAACGGAGTTACCAGTGCAGTGCCGCATCCACGCAGTTTCAACATAGCTACCTCAACTCTCGCCAGACGTCCTTAAAGTCGTAAAACCCACGCTTGTCGTGGATCCACTCCGCTGCCTTGACGGCTCCTTCTGCGAAGCCACGCCGCGACTTCGCCGAATGCGAAAGAAGCAGGGAATCGTTCACAGAGTCTAGCCGGATCTCGTGATCACCGACGATGTTGCCTTCACGAACCGATTCGATCTCCAGCACCTTTCCTGAGCCTGCTTTCAGGACATTGTTGATAGCCACTGCCGTGCCGGAAGGCGCGTCTTTCTTCTGGACGTGATGGCGTTCAATCATGTGGCCCTCGTATCCGAGGTTCAGGGCGGGTGCAACGGCGCGTGCTATTTCGAAAAACAGGTTCACGCCTACTGAAAAATTCGCGCCGAAAACGAAGCCGGTCTCGTATTTCTGCACCAGTTTGCGCACATGCTGCATGTGTTCGTACCAGCCTGTGGTTCCCACAACCATCCGGGTACCCACGCGAACGCAGGCTTCGATGTTGCCCAAAACCGCTGAAGGCGCTGTGAAATCGATAGCGACATCGATATTCGAAAGCGCTTCCGGACGCACCGCCGTACCGCCCACGTTTTCGAATTCGTCTACCGCCCTGACGTTATGTCCGCGCTCGCGTGCGATCTCCTCCACGAGCGATCCGGTCTTTCCACGGCCAAGAACGAGTATGTTCATGCGTATGCGAATACTTCAGGATCAGGATCCGCGAAAAAGATATCGTGCAACTGGCGAACCGCACGAGGGACGTCACTCTCTTCAATCACAAAAGTGATGTTAATCTCCGACGCGCCCTGCGAGATCATCCGGATATTAATGTCGGACACCGCACTGAATACTTTCCCGGCAACACCGGGCGTCTCTCGAAGGTTCTCGCCGACCAGGCAAACGATAGCTTTGCGGCCTTCGTATTTTACGTCGCCCAGCTTTTGCAGGTCGGTAGCAATCGCAGGAATCGCCTCGTTCGAGTCCACTGTCAAGGAGACGCTCACCTCCGAAGTCGAAACCACATCGACAGGGCAACGATGCCGGTCGAAGACTTCAAATATTGACCGCAGAAACCCGTGCGCTCCGAGCATGCGTGTCGCCACGATATCAATGATGGTGATCCGCTTCTTGGCTGCGATCGCTTTGAATGGATTGCGACAGTGTGGTGCTCGCGCGGTAATCACCGTGCCTTCGTTCGAAGGGTTACGTGAATTCAATACCAGCACCGGGATGTTCTTCTGCACCGCCGGCAGCAGCGTCGAAGGATGCAGGACCTTCGCTCCGAAATAGGCCAATTCGGCTGCTTCTTCGAAGCCGATGTTTTTGATCCGCAGTGCGCTTGGACACATGTTGGGATCGGTGGTCTTCATGCCGTCGACGTCGGTCCAGATCTCGATGCGTTCTGCGTCAAGTCCGGCACCTACGATAGCGGCGGAAAAGTCCGAACCACCTCGGCCAATCGTCGTCGGAATGCCGTCTTTTGTGGAGCCGATGAACCCGCCCATCACAGGCACAAAGCCCTTGTCGAGGGCGGGTTTGACGATCTCTTTCAGGCGGTCGTTGATCTCATCGAACTGCGGGACAGCTTTGGTGTAGGTATTGTCCGTCACAATCACCTGGCGTGAATCGATGCGAATCGATTTCATGCCCCTGGCTTCGAATCCGGCGGCCACGATCTTCGCATTCACTCGCTCACCGAAGGACAGTACGTTGTCGGTAGTACGAGGTGTAAGTTCACCAACAGCCGAGATGCCGCGGAGCAGATCGTCCAGACCATTGAAGTCGGCTTCGAGTTCGGCGTGAAGACCGGTAAACGTTGCCGTACCAAGCAATTCGCTGACGGCTTGGTAATGACGTTCCCGTGCAGCGAGGGAAAGCCCGAGGGCTTTTTCCTTGTCCCCCGAACCTGCGGCGTTTGACATCGCGACCAGTTGATCGGTGAACTTCGACATCGCGCTCACCACCACCACAGGCCTGTCGGCCAGCCGCGAAGAGACGATCTTCGCAACACGATCAATTGCAGAAGCACTCTCAACGGAGGTTCCGCCGAATTTCATGACGATCATGTGGGCGATGTCCTAGTCGAGGTATCCCTGGCACTTCAGCAGTTCGGCGTTCAGCAACGCAGCGCCCGCTGCACCGCGAATCGTGTTATGCGACAGCACCGTGAACTTCCAATCAAACAATCCGCACGGGCGCAAGCGGCCTACGCTGGTGGCCATGCCGGCACCGCGATCAAGATCGAAGCGCGGCTGCGGACGATCCGGCGATGCATCGTATACCACCGCCTGTTGTGGAGCCGTCGGCAGCTTCTTTTCCTGTGGAATGGCACTGAACTTGTTCCACGTTGCGATGATTTCTTCCGCCGAGGCTGTCTTCGCAAGCTTTACTGAAACCGATTCCGTATGTCCGTCTTCCACCGCCACGCGGTTGCATTGTGCGCTGATGCCGATCGGCGCCGGCTTGAACGAATATCCGTTCACCGAGCCGAGGAGTTTCAGCGTCTCCTCTTCCATCTTCTCTTCTTCATTTTTGATGAAGGGGATCACGTTTCCAATGATGTCGAGCGAAGCCACGCCCGGATAGCCGGCGCCACTCACGGCCTGCATCGTCACAACGAAAACCTTCTCCAGTCCGAAGGCGAGTTGCAAGGGCTTAAGCGCGATAACGAGGCCGATCGCCGAACAATTCGGATTGGTGACGATGAAACCTTTGGAGTCCTTGAACCACTTCTGTCTCTCCAGCACGCGCACGTGATCGGCGTTCACTTCTGGGATCACTAGCGGAACATCCTCCTGCATGCGGAAAGCGCTGGAATTCGAGACCACAGCGCATCCGGCGGAGGCGAAGGCAGGTTCAATCTCGCGCGCAAAAGCCGCATCCAGCGCGGCAAAGATCACCTTGGGAGCGCCTTCAGGGCTAGCGGAGGAAACAGTCATATCCGCCACCTTGGCCGGAATCGCGGTCTTCAATCTCCACTTCGCTGCCTGCGCGTACGGCAAGCCCGCTGAACGATCCGATGCAGCTAACCAGGCGACTTCAAACCACGGGTGGTTCTCGAGCAGTTGGATGAACCGCTGCCCAACCACACCCGTTGCGCCAAGAATTCCAACAGGTATTTTTCTACTGTGAGTTTCCATTTACAGTCCTACAGTTTTGTTCTGGATTCTATCATTCCGGTAATCCCACTTTTTCTTCCATAAGCAAAACTTTCAGGAGCATTCATTGCAGATTTCGAGGAAGGAGTGTGTCCCGAATTAGTGGCGGGTGGGGGAATGCTGTGAATTTAATGATGCGCGACGGAACGCGCTCGTTGCGCTTCTTCAGAACGATGTCCAGTGAAAGGACGTACGCGCACAAAGTATTCATCGAGCAGAACACCGAGTACAGCTGCGGTCGGAACGGCGATCAGCGCACCGATCATTCCGGCCAGGGATCCGCCGATGAACAGAGCAATGATCACCGCCAGCGGCGGAAGGTCAACGCTCATTTTCATGATCTTCGGCACCAGGATCGCATTTTCAATCTGCTGGTACAGGAAGTAGAAACCGACAACTCCCAGGAACTTCGACCATGAATCCAGGGCTGCGATCGAACTGCTCATGACGAAGGACAAGAACGGACCCGCGAACGGAACTATGTTCAGGACTCCTGCCATCACGCCTAGGAAAAGTGCGTACTTCACGTGCATCAACCAGAACGTGATCCCGGCGGAGACTCCGAGGATCAGCATGAGCAATCCTTGGCCTACCAGCCAGTGCCGGATCCGCTGCTCTGCGCGCAACATGGTCGATCGCAAACGCCCACGTTGCGGCTCACTGAAGAAGGACAGGAACCAGTAGAAGAGGCTCTGGCCGTCGAGGATGAAGTACGCCGTCAGGATCATCCAACTGAAGAGCATGAACAATCCAGTTGCAAGGCCCTTGAAAAGGCCAACTGTTCCTCCCGCGGATTCGCTCAGTTGATTGCCCAGTGCATTCGGATCGAACGTCGGCAGAAGCGGGAATCGATGGAGTTTCTCATTGACCTCAGCGATTCTCTGCGGCAGATACGTGGATGCCGACAACAGATCGTTATACATGGGCGGCACAGCAAAGATCAGGAACGACCCGAATCCGACCGTTGCGATCACGATGATGATCAGGATGGCGGTTACGCGATCCGGCCACCAGTGCCCGATGTGAATTTTGCGGATGGCGTCGATCGCCGGGCTCAGCACCACGGCGAATAGCGCACTGACAAAAATCAGCATTAGTACTTCACGCGCGGCCCATGCAAAACCAAGCAGCACCAACAACCCGATGGTGAAAATGATGTCCGACCGGAGCGAGCGCACCTTGGGCGGGGAACTGTGTTGGTCGTAGTCTGGCATGGAATTGTGCGTGATTGTACTCATAGTTCCCAGCGCTTGGAAATAACGAAAGGGAAAGACCGCAAAAAAGAAAAGCCGGATCGAATCCGGCCTCTCGGAACCCCGTTTTGCTAATCGCGGTAGATTTCCGTTCTCTCTGCCTCGATCGCAATTTTCTGGATCTTGTAGCTCTCATCCACCCAGACGATCCAGTCGTTCTCTTCCATGTGGAGATCGAACCTGGAGAGCTCGCGGTCAACACCTTTGATCGCCAATTTTTGCTGGCCTGCGTAGGAGATGGTTACCTGGGATGACATCTGCGCTCGCGGAATGATCACCCCGAATTTAGTGGGCGTGAGCTGACATCCAGCCTCCCCAGGCTTGGGACGGCACTGGCCGGCCAGATACCTCCACAGCAGAAGCTGTCTCTGGCTGAAGAAATAGTCATCCAGGATGAGCGTAGATGTCGGAAGAATGAATGGCTGCTCGGTCGATTTGCCCTGGTTGATTGTCACCTTCTCGATGAGGAACTCATCCTTGGGTTCCACCACTGCCGTTCCCTGGTCCTTTTCGCTCCACTCGTAGCGCTGCAAGTCTCCGGACGGCGACAGCCGCAATTCGGCGTTTTGCGGGTTCTTCGCCTCTTCCAGCTTGAACTCTGACTTCAGCAGGCTGTACTCCGGCGTCTGGGAGATTTCGAACTTTTCGCTCGCCATTCGCTTGCCGTTTACATAAACGCCGAACACCCCGGAATCCACGAGTTTCGCGGCAGATTCATTCTTCTTGGGTTTACCGGCAAAGGCCGAAACAGATAGAAACAAGAGTACGACGACGAGGCTAGTGACTCTCTGGTACTTCGGAAACTTCATCACACCATCCCAACCGCGAAATAACTTCGTTAACGATTTCGCGGACCGCCTTTCCGGCGGTTTGCACACGATGATCTGCCTTCATGTAACCAATTCGCCGCTGTTCATACAATTGGCGAAAATGGTTCTCATCGTGCGCCAGCGGCCGAATCGTTTTCTCCGATCGGCATCGCAACAACAGGGTATCAATTGGCGCGTCAAGAAACACGCACGGAATAGAACAACGGTGAATCACCTCAAGGTTTGCAGGCTGTACGAATGCGCCGCCTCCCAAGGCGATCACCTCAGGCCTATCGGGTGTTTGTTGGAGCAGGTGCGTAAGGCATTCCGTCTCGCGTCGCCGGAATCCCGCCTCGCCTTCTTCGGCGAAGATCTCGGGAATGGTTTTTCCGGACGACTTGACGATCACCTCGTCGAGGTCGACAAAGCGTAGATTGAACCGCAGCGACATTTCTTGGCCGACAGTAGTCTTACCGGCGCCCATGAAGCCCACAAGCAAAACGGCCCGGGGATTTCCCAGGCCGGTCGATGATCTCGTATTGTCGCCGTTAATCAGGTCGCGTCCTGCGCAGTGAGGGATGAAACGGATTCTATCAGCTCGCAGAGCACAACCGCTTCGCTGTCGACGTCAGAACGACGTGTTCAGGAACATTCTCGACAGGAGCGCGGAAATTGCCGGTATCGAAACCCAGGCAATTTTCTTCTCACCGGCGAATCCTAGAAGTCGCCCCCTTGCGCGAGCCGGCTTTACCAAGCCTTCGCGCTCGAGAGAACCTTGGATGTTCTCCCACACGGCTGGACTTGGGTCATGCATCGGCAGAAGCAATTTTGCTTGCTCCGCGATGTAACGCAAGTCGGTGACCAGGTCCGAGCAGACAGCGCATTCCTTCAGGTGCGTTTCTTCCTCGGCGTTTCCCCCGGTTTCGATGATGTACGGCAGAACTTTCTGGAATTCTGCACAGTTCATTGGCTTCCTCTCCCCGATCACTCCACGCGCCGGCTTCATCGTCTTAAGGCCTTTTCGGCTCTGCTTGTTTTCAGCAGGTCGCGTAACTTCATTCTCGCCTTATGCAACTGTGATTTGCTATTGCCGATCGAGCAACCCATCATCTCGGCAATTTCGTTATGTTCATAACCTTCGATGTCGTGCAGTACAAATATGATCCGGTATCCGGGAGGCAGTGTCTCGATCGCCCTCTCCAGGTTGACCCGGTCAATCGAGCCGGCCAGCACATTGTCTCTGGCTCCAATGTCTTTCTTCGGCCCGTCTTCCTGCTGGGGTTCCATGGTCTCTTCGAGCGAGACTTCCGGCAGTCCCTTCTTCCGCAGGTGCATCAACACCACGTTCACGGCGAGTCGATGCAGCCAAGTGGAAAACGCCGACTCTCCCCGGAATGTCGCGATCTTCCGGTACAACTGGAGGAACGCTTCCTGGGTAAGATCTTCGGCTTCCGCGGTGTTGCCCGTCATTCTCAGGCACAGCGAATACACGCGTCGCTTGTGCAAGCCATAAAGAAGCTCGAATGACTCGGCGTCACCGGCCTTGGCTCGATCAATAGCCTCTGCTTCCGTGATTCCTGGAGCTAATTGTTTCTTTGCTGTAGTCAATTGTCCAGCCGACGCTTACTAAGATGCGGCTAAGTAGCTGCCTGTTGTATAACTTCCGCCGATTTTTGAAGCCGACCTTACTCCACAGGCAAACCCGATCCGCCCTGCCGTGGAACGAATCTTCCCATCAGAGTGCAATTTCGGCTGCTTGGGTTGTACGGCCGCCCGCTTTTCCCTGCCGCATTTATCATTCTCCCATGACCCCTGACGAAATACTCCGCCAGGAATTCAACCGCTGGGCAGAAGACGGCCGTGGCGAAGGCATGGAAAGTCACCATCTCTTCATCACGGAGCAGACCGTCCGCCTAATGGATCTCCGGCCCGGCGACCGGGTACTCGACCTCGGCTGCGGTACCGGCTGGGCCACTCGCTTGCTCGCGCGCCTGGTTGCCAATGGCCCGTCAGGCTCCGGGCAGGTGATAGGAGTCGATGTATCCGACGAAATGATCCGACTCGCCCGCGGGCAGTCCCAAGACATCGACAACACCATGTACATCTGGGGCTCGGCCGACCGGATCCCCTGGGAAGAAAACTTCTTCGACAAGGTACTCTCCGTCGAGAGCTTCTACTACTACCCTGACCAGGAACTCGCGCTCGCCGAGTTATTCCGAGTCATGGCGCCGCACGGGAAGCTGTTCATCCTGATCAACCTTTACAAGGACAACCACTACTCGCTGCGATGGGTGGACGAGTTGAAAGTCCCAGTGCAGGTTCGATCCGAAGCGGAATACGTGGAACTGCTGAAAGCTCACGCCTTCGAGAACGTTCGTGCAGTTCGCATTCCCGACGACACTCCGACGCCCGACACCTATTCCGGGAAGTCGTTCAAGAACGCCGCCGAATTACGTGATTTCAAGCGAATCGGCGCCTTATTGCTCATGGCCGAAAAGCCAAACGTGAAGAGCATGCCGCGCGCAATTGAAGTAATCTGAAAACGGGAAGGCGCCCGCGCGGGGCGCCCCAGAGTAGGTAAAGCTTTCGTTAAGACGCCTGCGAAATGTACGCTCGCATCACCTGATTCTCCCCGTCTTTCTGCTCCAGGTCGTGGACAATCAGGTCGCGCAGCGAGATCAGTCCTTTCAACTTGCGCCCGTCGCAAACCGGAAGATGCCGGAAGTTGTGTTCCTTCATCAACCTCATGCATTCGTCAATCCGCTCATGTGGCGACACCACCAGCGGATCCTCCGTCATTACGTCTTTGATCATTGTTGCGGCAGGATCGCGGGCCTCGCTCACAACCCTCTTCATCAGGTCGCGCTCGCTAAAGATGCCGACAAGTTCGTCCCCCACAACGACGGCGACCGCGCCAATGTTTCGCTCCACCATGTAACGGACCGTGTCCAGGATCGTTCGGCCGGTATCGACGAAATAGACTTCCCGGTTCTTCACCAGGTCGAAAATTTGTTCCATTGCCATCCTCTCGAAAGTCTGGTGGTAAAGGCCTGCCCTGAGCATGGATGCTCGGGGGCGGTGAGTATATGCCTTGTGACACTTAGAGGGAAGTGGTTGCTACTCGAAAAAGATGAAGTACGAGGAATTCCAGAGCCCCGTAGGAATGCTCCCCCTCGGACGCGCGGTAAATATTACGTTGTAGTCGTCTGAAACCTGGAGGGATTCCAGCACCGACGTGCCTGCTTTGGGTTCCACCAGGGCCAGGTAGCTCAGGAATTCGTATATGTCTCCTGACCGGAATGTCTGGCCCGCCACAAACGTCAGTTGAGTGTTCTCTCCCGAGAAGTGCCAACCCAGTGACGCTGCCAACGCCACGTACCGTTCATACTGCTCCGGCTTCACGGCTTCAGGAGCAGGGTTATCGAATACGATCCGCAACTTGCGCTCGTCTTCGCGAGTGAACTCCCGGACCTTCAGAGCGCCGGTCTTGGCGGTCGATTTCCAGTCCACATGCCGGGCCGAATCTTCGGGTAGATACTCGCGAATCCGGTAAAGGTCGTATCCGCGTCCTGCAACGAACGCCTCGAATTCACCCGTGATCATCGGCAGCACCTGGAACAGTTCGTCTGTGGGCTCCACCGCCGGGTAGACAATCAACTCCCGTGCCAATGCCACACGACGGGTTTTGGCGAGGAACGAGAAAGGGAATTTCGTCGAGATGCCAAAGCCGTCCTGTACGAACTTTCCGCGCTGCCGGAACCGAAGTTCCACTTCACCAACTGCCGCGGTTTTCGCCGGAATGTAAGGAGAATAAACCGGCTCCTGCAGAATGTCGGCTCGTACTTCCGGAACAATAACGCGGCTCAAGTAGAGATCGGGAATCTTCAGCCATTGCTTTTCAGGCGGAGCCTTTGGCGGAAACCGGAACAGCGACTGGTGCAGTACCCACTTCGTCTTCGCAGGTCTGACTTTCGGCGGAACCACGCTTACCGAGAATGCCGGCCACAGCGACGACGTATTCCGTACCGTCACTCGCCCGAGAACGCTATCGTTCGCGAACACATGATCTGGCAGGCCGACGTCAATCTCCAACCGATGTAGCATCGCCGCCGATGTGATACCGGAAACAACGATAGCGGCGAGCATCGCGGAAACGATGATGAACAGCAGGTTGTTGCCCGTGTTGAGCGCGGCCACTCCTACGATCAACACCAATGCCATGTAGAAGATCCCTTCGCGCGTGACGTCGTAATCCAGAGCGTCACGAACTCGCGAAATGGTCACCCGTTTCGCTAAGTAAGGCACGGTGGTCAGCCCTACCCACCCGGCCACGATTAGAGCTATGGAAGCCAGAATGCCCGTCGCTATGACATTGCCCTGTTGCGAATAAACCGAGGAGAAGACCGCGGCAGCGAACGCTACCAGCAATCCGAGAAGCGCACCGAAAAACCGTACCCAGGCTTCTCGGTCCAACTCGCTCAAAACGGATTTCAGTCGTTCCTGCATTGCGGTTCGGGATTCTTGTCTCTGTTCCTATGGATCCAGCGGTCCGCCTTTTGCTTCGCCAGGTCCATTTGCGCGGCAATCCTTGGAAATCGCCTGCGCAAATTCTGCAGAAGATTATGAGCCCACGCGTATTCCGTGGAAAGTATCAACAGTCCAACCAGCAGGAACAGGATCCCTTGCAGGACGGGAAGGAAGAGTCCTGCGATGCCGAGCACAATGAACGCCCAGCCAACTGTGATGAGGCCGATCCTTTTTAGACGCTGTTTCACCACGTCGATGTTAAAGCATAGGCGCCCGAGTATCCCATGCACACCAAATAAAAACCTGCTGCTCTGGGGCGATGATGCTCTGAACAGAGCAGCGGACCGGCTCTTTCCGATAAGGAACACAGGTCAGCAGGATTCACCGCACGTGGTTCGATTCGGGTGCAGTCACATGCTTTTGCGCATCAAACTTGTGACCATGAGAGGGAACTATACATTCTTACTGCTGGTCCTGGCTGCTGCCGCCCTGGTCGCCATCTTCGTTGTTCCTTACCTGCACTCCATCGGACACGTCGGCGTCAGCATCCCTATCTTCGTATTTCTTGCCCTGCTGTTTATCTACGGACGGCACAATCCGCGGCCCCGGAGCAGATCCGGATCAAAGACTTAGGAATCAGAACAGTTTCATCTGCTTGTTGTTGCGGGGCGAGGGCTTTCGTTTGTCGTCGAACACGCTCCGTCCGTCCAGCGAGGGAGAGATTTCGTTTTCGTGCGCCACGAGTTTCTTGAGGTCCGCGTTCGGCTCTAGGCGCTTTTCAACATTGCGAACGAAGCGGTCGAGCCGTCGGAAAGCATCTGTTTTTTCGGAGTTCCCCAATTTGGCCGATTCCAGTGAACGGCGCATCAACTGAATGGACTCGTCGTACGTCTTCAGCGGCACCGGAAAGGGATGTCGATCCTTCCCGCCAAGCGCAAATGAGAATCGGGCGGGATCGGAAAATCGGCTGGGCGCTCCGTGAACAACTTCGGCGATCAACGCCAATGACTGCAAAGTCCTCGGACCGAGTTTTTCAAGGAGCAGCAACGACGCGAAATCTCGTAGGTCCTTCTCGTAGGCGACGGCCAGCACCGCCCCGAGCCGTTTCAAGTCAACGTCGGCTTCTCGGACGTCGTGATGCCTCGGCATTCTTAACCGACGTACCTCGTCTAGCGTCTTCCCGGGATCCTCATGGACAGTCGTGAGCATGGCGCCTTGCGCAGCTTTCGCGCGATGGTCCACCAGGTTCATGATGGTACCCTGGTTTTCGCCGATGATCGCCGTGTGAGGCTCTGTCACGAAATCGCGGACCGACGCGGAGTGCCAGTGGTAGCGCCGTGCCATCGCTGTTGTTTCGTTCATACCTTGCTGCACGACTGCCCACTCGCCGTCCCTCGCGAGGATGAATGAATGTAGGTACAACTGGAATCCGTCGGCAATCGCGTTGTTGTCGACGCGTGCTGTTAACCGGCTGGCGCGGACCAATTCATCGCCGTTGAGTCCGATCCGACTCGATATGTCCGCCAGTTCAGCTGGAGTTTTACGTGAATGCTTCCCGCGTCCGCCGCAGATATAAATGCCCAACTCATCCGAACGCGGATTCAAGCCGCGTTTCAACGCGCCAACAACCGACGTCGTAATCCCGGAGGAATGCCAGTCCATCCCCATCACCGAACCAAGCGCCTGGAACCAGAACGGATCGCTAAGGCGACTTAGCAGCTCGGCCGATCCATAGTGATGAAGAACGCTCTCGCAGATGCCGGCGCCAAGCTGCGTCATCCGTTCCGCCAGCCACGCAGGAACACGTCCACCGTGCAGGGGCAGATCAGCTGAACCGGAGCGTTTCATAGATATCTCTATTTTATTGCGTTCTCACGCGCTTTGCCGGGGTGGCGTTAGGCTATGAGTTCCCGCACAAACCGCTGTTGCAGTCACAAGCTTCAACGCAAGTGGACCGTATGTTTTTCATTACTGTTCAGTTGCGCATGCGAATTTTCTGGTCTGTCAACTGCTTGCGATTCTCCCCACGAGCTTTCGATTCCATGGCGGCATACGTCGGTGCCATCGCATCTTCCCTCTATTCAACAGGACAACATCATCAAGGAGAATGCATGGATACCAGAACCAGAACCAGCGGCGAATTCGAGGATCGTTACACCGGAGCAATTGAGACACAAACATCAAAGGTGCCATCGAGTGTTTTTCTCGGCCTGGCACTCGGATCGATGGCCGCTTCGGCGGTCCTGAAGATCCTGGAGAAAGACGACTGGGCTCTCTTCGTAGGACAGTGGGCTGCGCCTTTCCTGATCATGGGCAATTACAACAAGATGGTGAAGCAGCACGGGTCTGACTCACGGAGCAGTTGGGCAGCCTAGGGGCTGTCTCGGCCGACACGGACTGTCGGCCGAGACTCACCTAACTCGGCGACATCTACAGGTTCGTTGTTAACTTCACGCTTCTGCGGTTGGCCATCTCCAACCCAATTTTGTGTTTTTGCTCCGCAGAGAGCTTCTTGGCAGCGACCGGGAACACGTCTCTGTCTTCTACCTCGATGTGCCGCGCGTACATCTCCGCCAACTGAGTAATCGCTGTGCGGAACTCTTCCGCTTCATTTGGCGTCAGCTCACCCTTCGAAAGGTACTCGTTCCCAATCGCATCCACCTTCTCGTGCAGCGGTTCTGCCCAGCGATGGTCTACCTCAAGCCCCTCGATCTTTTCTAAAGCCTGTTTTACGTCGGCATCGTCCATATTCCGCAACACAGGGAATAACGACTCCTCTTCATCCGCGGTGTGTTTAGGAGCGGCTTCGCGGAAATAGCGCAGGGCTAACTCCAGTGAACGCCGTGTGTCGCTCGTAAGTGGCTGATCGCACGTTTTTGCTACTCCCTGCAACGCACCCATGAACATCTCCACCCGCCGGTGGCAGTCGGAAAGTAATCCTGTCGGTTCGGTAAAACTGTGTGTGGAAGCACCAATCTGGACTGGCATGTCAACAATTCTATCGTGTCACGAGTTTGTTGGGGTGTGACAAAAGTCCTCGGATTACGCCGAAAATCGAGGAATTCTGTCTCCCGCGATGAAGTAAGGGTATGTCCGTCGACCATGTGATGCACATCACAGCCGAATGTGAGTACTCCCAATATCCTCAAGTGAGTGGCGGACGTGAGGTTCGCTCGAGAACGACTATGTATACCGAATTGAAACGAGACGATTCCTTTCTTGCACCACTGGAACTGGCCAGCAGCCTCGCTGGCTACGGTTCGACGTTAAGCCATCCGGAGCACACGATCCTGTTTGAGCGCGGACAGAAGGCCCGTGGATTGTTCCTCCTCAGAACCGGGTCGGTGCGCCTGAGCGTGCCCGGTGCCTTGGACCGTAGTGTCGGTCCCGGTTCGCTCCTCGGAGTCCCCGGAACGCTCTCCAAGGGGATCTACAGCCTGTCAGCGGAACTTCTGGAAGAGAGCCAGGTGCTTTTCGTTCCCTCGGAGCGCGTGGCGGCCCTGATGACGGAACATCCCGAACTCGGATTCCAGATGGTTCAGCTCCTTAGTCGGGAGATTCAAGCGCTTCGCCAGCGCATCGGTGAACTGCAAAACACCACGCCGCTTCCGTAGACTCGGAAAGACCTCTGGTGTGGTGATGAAAATCACAACACCACGGCCCACAAAAGAGATTTTCATCTTCTCGCGGCCCGATTTGCGGTCCGTTTCCGCTTGCTTAAATCCCTCACTGTAGGCCGTAACCAAGCTACAGTAGCGCGTTTCAGTAGCTGCATAGTTTGCGGTGCAATCAGTTTCAAGCCTTCCTTGGATAGCGAGCGAGTCCGCGCCCTATCACGCTGAGTAGTGACTTTTGTCACTTACCCGTGAGAAGCGGGTAGGCGAAAACATGATGGTCGCCACAAATCCGAACAACTGTTCGAACGTGGGGCGAGCTCTAGCGGATCTGCAATTTACCCCTTCGGGGAGCGCGCTGAATGCCTACTGACGCAGTCATTAAAAAGGACAAGCTGGCCGACGACACTATCGGCTCCCACCTTAAACAAAGCGGTGTTTCCCGCCGCGATTTCGTAACCCTTTGCGGTATGTTGATGGCCGCCGCCCCGATGGGCCTGGCCCTGACCGAAAAGGCGAAGTCGGTTGAGCAACTTGCCAATACCGTCGCCAAGGCGAAACGCCCCTCGGTAATCTGGTTGCACTTCCAGGACTGTACCGGTTGTTCGGAAACCCTGCTTCGTACTTCCGCCCCCGATGTTGCCGACCTCATCCTCAACGTAATCTCCCTCGACTATCACGAAACGCTCATGGCGGCCTCCGGCTACCAGGCAGAGAAGTCGTTGAAGGATGCCGCGGAAGCCAATGCCGGCAAGTTCATCCTCGTTTGCGAAGGCTCGGTGCCTCTAAAGGATGGCGGTCAGTACCTGACGCTGGCTGGCGTGAAAGGCGTTGATCGCCTCAAGGAAATCGCCTCCAAGGCCGCCGCTGTCGTTTCCATGGGTTCTTGCGCGTCCTGGGGAGGAGTTCCTTCAGCCGACCCGAACCCGACTGGCGCCGTCGGCATCGACCAGATCATCACCGACAAGCCTGTCGTCAATCTCCCCGGATGCCCGCCGAATCCGTACAACCTGCTTGGCGTTGTCCTCGAATTCGTCACCCTCGGCAAACTTCCTGCTCTCGACCAGTACGGTCGTCCCAAGTTCGCCTATGACCGCCTCATCCACGACCACTGCCCCCGTCGCGCCCACTTCGACGCCGGCCGCTTCGTGAAGGAGTTCGGCGATGAAGGTCACCGTCAAGGCTGGTGCCTGTACAAGATGGGCTGCAAAGGTCCGGCTACGCACGCCGGCTGCTCCACCCGTCACTTTAATGAAACACCGGATGTTTGGCCGATCGGCATCGGCGCGCCCTGCGTCGGATGTACTGAGAAGGCGGTTGCCTTCCGCGTGCCGATCTTCCAGACCATCGACCTCCACACCGTAACGCCTCCTGAAACCTATCCTCTGATCAATGCTCGCGTCGGTTCCATCGGTGTTGCAGCGGCGGCGGTTGCAGGTGCGGTTGCAGGCGGTCTCGGAACCGCGGCGTGGATGGCAGCACAGAAGCTTCCCAGCAGTAAGGAGACCCAGGGCCCAGAGGATCCCTCCGATAAATCCAATTCTGCGAAAGCGGGAGGCCAGTAATCATGGACATCACGCGCCGGAAAGCCCTGCAAAAGCTCTCGACGGGCACGGCCTCGGCAGCGGCGGTCGGTTTGACCACCATCGCCCTGCCGGGTGAGGCGCACGCTTCGGACGAAGTCAAGGTAGCTCCGAAGAATGCCGTCTCCATGTTGTACGACACCACGCGTTGCGTCGGCTGCAAGTCTTGCGTCGCCGCGTGCGCCGAAGCGAATCAGCTTAAGCCTGACACCTCCCTCAGTGGCGGATTGCACCAGGCCCCTCCTGACCTCAACGCCTTTACGAAGAACATCATCAAGCTGTACAAGCCCGCCGCCACCAACAGCGCGTATTCCTACGTAAAGCAGCAGTGCATGCATTGCGTGGATCCGACCTGCGTCGCCGGCTGCTCGTTCTTCGCGCTCACCAAGAATCAGGATACTGGCATCGTTTCGTGGAACGGCTCCAAGTGCATGGGCTGCCGCTACTGCGAGATTTCCTGCCCCTTCCATGTTCCGAAATTCGAGTGGATGGGCATGAATCCGAAGGTCGTGAAATGCGAGTTCTGCCAGGAGCGCTTGGCGGCAGGGAAGCAGCCCGCATGCACGAATGTCTGTCCGACCCACGCCGTCATCTTCGGCACACGTGAGCAACTGTTGGCCGAAGCCAAGAAGCGCGTCGCCGAGCACCCCGGCAAGTACTACCAGGATCGCGTTTACGGAGATTCCGATGCCGGCGGTACACAGGTCCTTTATCTCTCGCACGTTCCGTTCGAAAAGATCGGTCTGCCCGAGATGGGTAACGAATCGGTCCCCTCGAAATACATGAAGTGGCAGCGGAAGCTCTACTCCTACCTGGTGGTTCCCACCGTCCTCTACGTGACCATGGTGGGTGTCATCCGCGGTAACTGGAAAGAGCACAAGCACCACATGGAAGAAGAGCAGAAGAAAACCGGATTGAGGCCGCAGCTATGATCGATCGTTGGGAAAGAGCAGTCCCCGTCTTTAACGTGCCCATCTGGACCAAGCCCTTCAAGGCTCTGCTGGGTTTGGGAACCGTTGCGGTCATCATCACCCTGTATAGAGAAGTTGCCGGTCTCGGCCCTGTCAGCGGCATGAACGACGCCTATGCCTGGGGCATCTGGAAGACCTTCAATGTCATGACGCTCACCGGCCTCGGTTCCGGAGCGTTTGCCATTGGCATCTCTGCATGGCTTTTCAAGAAGAGCAAGCTGCACTCGGTCATGCGCATCGCCTTGCTGACCAGTTTCCTCGCGTACCTTTCTGGTCTCATCCTGATTGGTATTGATGTGGGCCGTCCGTGGAACATCATCTGGCTGTTTACGCCCTGGAACTGGAATCCGCATTCGCCGCTGCTGGAAGTGATGTTCTGCATGCCGGCATACGCGATGTTGCCGCTGTTCCTGGAGAACGTTCCTCCGGTCCTCGAGTACTTCCATCGTTACAAGCCCGAAACGCGCCAGTTCGTCGAGAAGTGCGAACGCATCATGGTGAAGTTCTATCCCTTCATCGTTGCGCTCGCTTACATTCTTCCCGCCATGCACCAGTCGTCACTCGGCGCTCTCATGCTGCTCGGCGGCGACCGCGTCCACGGACTCTGGCAGTCCCCCTTCCTGCCCTTGCTATACGTTTGGGCAGCGGCGTTCCTAGGCGTCTGCTGTGTGGCCGGAACCCTTCTGTTCTGCTCGCTGATGTGGAAGCGCCCCTATGACATGGACGTGCTCGTCGAGTTGAACCGCCTGGGCGCATGGCTGATCGGCACCTGGAGCTTGTTCCGGCTTCTCGATCTCATCATCAGTGGCCGCATCAAGCTGGCCTTCGCGCTGGATATTTACGCCGGACTGTTCTGGATGGAGATGGCATTCCTGCTCGTCGCGCTCTACATGCTCATCGACTCAGCCAAGATGCGTGATGCGCGGCTTATGTTCCATGCTCACGTGCTGGTCGGCGTAGGCGGATTGCTGTACCGGTTCAACCCCACCACGCTCGCCTTCCAGGCGAAGCCCGGGGCGTTTTATTTCCCGTCCGCTCTGGAACTGCTGATCTCCCTTGGGTTCGTAGCTCTGGCGATCGCGGGCTTCAGCCTGGCGGTCAAACTCCTCGCCATTCTTCCGGCGCCGAATGCACTTTGGTTCCAGATGGAAGCTCGCGAGGAAAGTATGAACAAGCTTCACCAACGCGGCGTTCCCGTGAACGACGCAGCACCAAGTTTTACCGACTAATACTTCTCATAGATTGGCGCTGACTTATGACGAAACGCATCACGATTGACCCGATCAGCCGAATCGAAGGACACCTCCGCATCGATGTTGAGGTGGACAACGGGGCCGTCTCTAAAGCTTGGGCCTCGGCGACCATGTGGCGTGGCATTGAACGGATCCTGCAAGGCCGCGATCCGCGCGAAGCCTGGCTCTTTACCCAACGCTTCTGCGGTGTTTGCACCACGGTTCACGCCATGGCGAGCGTGCGTTCCGTCGAAGACGCGCTCAACCTCGAAATCCCCCTCAATGCGCAGTACATCCGCAATCTCATCCTGATTGCGCATGCGCTTCACGATCACATGGTGCACTTCTACCACCTGTCAGCGCTCGATTGGGTCGACGTGCTCACCATTCCCAAAGCCGATCCCGCCAAGACCTCGGCCCTGGCCGAGAGCCTTTCTCCCTGGACCCGCAACTCGAAGAACGAGTTCAAAGCCGCGAAGGACAAGGTTCTCGCCGTCGCAGCCAGCGGCCAACTCGGCATCTTCGCCAACGGCTACTGGGGACATCCCGCGATGCGCCTCAGCCCAGAAGTCAACCTGCTCGCCTTCTCGCATTACCTCCAGGCCCTCGAGTATCAGCGCAAGGCGAACCAGGTCGTCGGTATGCTCGGCTCCAAGACGCCGCACATCCAGAACCTCACCGTCGGTGGCGTAGCCAATGCCATCAACCTCGACAGTCTGGCCACCTTGAACATGGACCGCCTCGGCGTGATCAAGAACCTGCTCGACGAAGTCGTCCAGTTCGTGCAGCAGGTTTATGTGCCGGACGCCACGGCCATCGCCGGCATGTATGCCGACTGGTTCAAGTACGGTGCCGGAGTTCAAAACTACCTCGCCGTGCCCGATCTTCCGCTCGACAGCAAGCGTCAGGCGTACGACCTCCCCGGTGGCTACATCAGCGGTGGCGACCTGTCGACCATCAAGGCCTTCAAGACGGCTGCTGACCCGATCTTCCGCGACGCCGTCACCGAAGACACCACCCACGCGTACTACGACAACAGCAAGAATTCGCTGCATCCGTGGAAGGGTGAAACCGAACCGCATTTCACCGATTGGCAAGCCGACAACAAGTACACCTGGGTCAAGGCACCGCGTTTCAACGGCAAGCCCGCCCAGGTTGGTCCGCTGGCGCAGATTCTCGTCGGATACGCACAGGGGCACGCGCTCACTCGCAAGTGGACCGATGCCGCTCTCGACCGCATCTCCTCCGTCGCCGGACGCAAAATCACCGTGAACGATCTGCAGTCCTCACTCGGACGCCACGTCGCGCGCTGCATCCGTACCGCGATGCTCTCCGAAGTGGCCGCCAAGCATTGGGAACTGCTGGTCAACAACATCGGCAAGGGTGACACCGCCATTCACATCCCGCCGCAATTCCCGAGCGGAACTGTCGAAGGCGTGGGCACGCACGAAGCTCCTCGCGGCACCTTGTCGCACTGGGTCGTGGTGAAAAACGGCAAGATCGACAACTATCAGGCCGTGGTTCCTACCACCTGGAACGCCGCGCCGCGCGACGAGAACAACGTTCCCGGCCCGTACGAAGCTTCGCTGATGCACAACCCGATCGCGAATCCGGAAATGCCGCTCGAAGTCCTGCGGACCATCCACTCGTTCGACCCGTGCATGGCCTGCGCCGTTCACACCTTCGATCCTGAGGGCAACAACCTCTCGCAGGTGAAGGTGCTGTGAACCCAATCACCATCGCCGGCATCGGCAATATCCTGATGGGCGACGACTCCATCGGTCCCCACATCGCGCGCATCCTCGAAGCCGAGTACGACTTCGAGGGCGCTCGCGTCGCGGATCTCGGAACTCCCGTCCTCGATTTCCCCGATCACCTCGAGGGAAGCGAGACCATCCTCATCATCGATGCCGTCGAAAATCGCAAGGTCCCTGGCACCATCACCGTCTACACGAAACAGGACATCGTCAAAAACGGCGTTCCCGTTCGTACCGATCCGCATTCGCCCGCGCTCGCCGAAATGATGTTGCGAGCCGAGTTCACCGGTATCGGGCCCAAAGAAGCGGTGCTGGTCGGTGTTACGGCTAAGCAGTGCAACTTCTATCAGGGACTGAGCGACGAAGTCAGACAAGCCATACCTGCCGCGATGGAAGAAGTTCTCCGTCAGGCGGCAAAGCTGGGAGTCAGTTTTAGAAAGAAAGAGAATCCGTCTGCGCCCGCCATTTGGTGGGATACCCCCGCCGAAGTCGCAGCGGACTAGCAAGACTTCCTCAACGTAAGGAAGGCAACAAGAGCCCACCCCAAGTGGGCTTTTTCAATTTCCAGCGAGTTTATGCGAGCGATCTGGTCGGACGAAACTCCGGATCCGCCAATCCGGAGCAGCCATTTTTGCGGTCCTTCACTAACCGTAATTTCCCCGGCGCTGGTTCGTCCCCGACGTCCACCGACTTGTTTGCATGCCAGAACGAATAAATCCAGATGATGAGCGCCACGGTGTCAAAAACCGGAACGACCTGCATATACATCTTCTGTTGAGGTGCGCCGAACAGGAAAGCCGAAACCCTGGGCCAGAAGGTTTGAAAGGCAAATGCCGCGACGATGCCGACCGCGATCCCGGTGTCGCGTTCCTGCCAGGGAACGGAGTAGGAACGGGAGAACATGATCGTCACCGCCATAAATCCGAACACCGCCATCCCGAGACCGCGTTGCATTCCGATAAGACCTTCCATGATTGGAAATGGGCCATTGGAGGTCAGGTGCAATGACGCCGCGACAAACACCGCCGAAATGCAGGTGGCCATTCGGATCAAAGTCAGTTTCATGCTGCGTGGCAACCATCTGGCACGGTCGGTGACGGAGTCAAACACCTCGTGAACCACACAGAACAGCAGCGCGAAAGTGAATAATTGGCCAAGCCAGTACGCATAGAAATAGAACCTGATGCTTAAGAAAACAGTTGCGAGTAGCAGGACAGATTCGCTGATGACCTTGAAGAGAATGAATGCGCTGAACGCTGGAAAATCACGCCGATGTTCCGGCCTCCTCAAAATTGTTGCGAGCGCCAGGAACAGCCCTATGTTCACGACAAGAGCCAGGTAGGTTTGGATGGGAATGAATGCCTTCATGCAAGGGCCGCAAGAGCTCTCTTGCGACCCAATGTATCACGAGCTTGCACGAGCCCCGTTACTGAGGGCAGATCTCGGGTGGACAGATGGGCGGAGCGGCCGTCACCGGAACGTTTGAGGACCGGGTGGAACTCAGCATCACCGTTGCGGAAAGTACCAGGGTTGCGGCAATTACGAACAAGCGTTTTGTCATCTGACTGTCTCCTGCGCTGTTTGCGCAGGAGAAGAATCAGGCACCATATCGTGATCGGCAAGGTAACGAAGGTTTTCGGTCGCACCCCGCGGCTGAAAATATCGGGTTGCGATGCGACCGTAGAACATAGGTGCTCGAACCGGAGGCACAGGAAAAAACGGTCTCAATGCACTGTCCGCTTGAGTTCGAATGGCGTTGCTCGGTTGCTGATCGGCAACTCGGTCGCATGCGGGTCTGAACTCTTCAGTTACTCTCTTTTGATTTTGTCCAGACTGCTGGACTGAGATTTCGGGGCATTCTCCACTTCCGTAACTCCCCAGTTGCAGCTCGGGTGCCATTCCCAAAATTGCATCTTCAACATTCCATTGGAAATAGAGTTCTTGACGTATTACATATTGCAATACTAGTATTGCAATCCGTAATTTATGAAGCTAGGCGAAAAACTACGGTACTTGCGGCTCATGGAAG
The DNA here is from genome assembly GCA_035561515.1 of Terriglobales bacterium. NCBI lineage: Bacteria > Pseudomonadati > Acidobacteriota > Terriglobia > Terriglobales > Terriglobales bacterium. Next base: position 153,995 of record DATMXP010000039.1, read on the forward strand.
GCACCCTACGCGGCCTCGAACGGGAGATGACCCAGAAGGAACTGGGCGAGGCCCTGAAGAAAGAGACCGGCCGTTCTCTCAGCCAGGGTTACCTCTCCCAGATCGAAAGCGGAGCCCGTCCGCATTTGACCAATGAGTCCCGCATGCTCCTTGCCAGGTTCTTCAAGGTGCATCCGGGCTACTTGGTCGACGACCCCGAGGGCTACCACACCGAACTGGTTTCTCCTGTTCGAGTGCTGGAAGACACTTTGGACTTGTGGCTTATCAGCGGCGCCGAGCGCTTCCGTCGCGACCCGGAAATTTGCCACGCCCTTCTGCAACTCGCGAAGCATGGCGATTCCCGCAAGTGCGTGGTCCTGATGGCCGCCATTTTGGAAACGCCAGAACTGGTGGACCGGCTGATGGAAGTGCTCAAGCCGGAGAAGGCCGCCGCAAAGGCAGGTGAAGCGATATGACGTGGGCTGATTTTTACCTGATCTGTTTCGTCGTTGGACTGTTGCTGAGCGTGTTGGCGTTTATCTTGGGCGACCTGCACCTGCACATCCACCTGCCGTTCCACATCCATTTGCCGAATTTCGATTTCGGTCACGTGGACTCCGGCCACGGAATAGGAGCTGGAGATGCTGGCGGTTTGCCTGCCATCAACTTCGGCACGCTGACCACATTCCTTGCATGGTTCGGGGGAATTGGATACCTGCTGGTGAGGCACTCGAACCTCTACGCCTTGTCCGCGCTCGGAGTGGCGTTCTTCGGAGGGCTGGTCGGAGCCGCGATCGTCTTCTTCGTAATCAGCCGTGTGTTCCTGCGCAACGAAGCGGACTACATCGCGGACGACGGCGACATGGTCGGAGTGCTGGGGCGAATCACCAGTTCCGTCTTCCAGGGCGGAACAGGGGAGCTCACTTACGTCCAGGGTGGCACGCGCCACAGTTGCGCCGCGCGGACCGACGACGGCAGCGCCATCTCCAAGGGAACCGAGGTAGTGGTCACTAGATATGACCGTGGCGTCGCTTACGTGAAGCCGTGGGAAGAATTGGAAGAGGAATACGCCAACGGCTCGGGCGCGGACAGCAAGCAGTCTTGAGAGGAGAGACCATGAAAAGGGCAGTAACAATCGTTTTGGTAGTGATCGCCTTAACCGCAGTGCTTGCAGCGCAAGACAAGCAAACCCAGGCCGCGCAGAAGTCAGCCGAGAGCTGGCTCGCGATGGTCGACAGCGGCAGTTACGACGGCAGCTGGGACGAAGCGGCTTCGATCTTCAAGAACGCAATCACCAAGGAGCAATGGAAGAAGGCCGTCACCACCGCCCGCGGTCCTTTGGGCAAGCTGGTTTCACGCAAGCTGAAGTCGGCGCAGTTCACGACCGAGCTGCCTGGTGCTCCCGACGGCAAGTATGTGGTGATCCAGTACGAAACGTCGTTCGAGAACAAGAAGTCGGCCGTCGAGACCATCACTCCCATGCTCGACAAAGATGGGCAGTGGCGCGTTTCGGGGTATTTCATTCGCTGAAGTTTGGGGACGGCGCCACGGCACGCCCGTGGCGCTTTGCAGTGCAGTGACGGTCAATCACCGTCTTAACAAGGAGGCATATGAATTCCATACCTATGGATGTCTGGATTATCAGTGGCCTGATCGTCCTGGCGTTCTTTCTTATCTTCGGTGTGTTTGCGCGCTTGTATCGGAAGGTGGGTCCGAATGAAGCTCTGATCGTGTTCGGGTTCCGCAGGACGAGAATCCGCAAAGGCCACGGTACGCTGGTGATTCCCATGCTCGAAAACTGCCACGAGCTTTCGCTCGAATTGATGTCCTTCGACGTAGCGCCGCAGCAGGACCTTTACACCAAGCAGGGCGTCGCCGTAACGGTGGAAGCCGTGGCGCAGATCAAGGTCAAGTCCGATGACGAGTCGATCCTCACCGCTGCCGAGCAGTTCCTCACCAAAACGCCGCCGCAGCGCGAAGGCCTGATCCGCCTTGTGATGGAAGGCCACCTGCGTGGCATCATCGGCCAGCTCACGGTCGAAGAAATCGTGAAGCAGCCCGAAATGGTAAGCGATCGCATGCGTTCCACCTGCGCGGAAGACATGAGCAAGATGGGACTGGAAGTGATCTCGTTCACCATCAAGGAAGTCCGCGACAAGAATGAGTACATCGCGAACATGGGACGCCCTGACGTTGCTCGCATCAAGCGCGACGCTGACGTGGCCGCCGCCGAAGCCGAGCGCGACACCGCCATCAAGCGGGCGCTCGCACAGCGCGAAGCCGCCGTCGCGAAGGCGCAGGCCGACCAGGAACGCGTTCAGGCTGAAACCGCCTCCCAGGCTAAACAGGCGGAAGCCACGCGCGACCTCGAAGTCAAGAAAGCTCAGTACCTGGAGATCACCAAGCGTCAGCAGGCACAGGCCGACAAGGCTTACGAGATCCAGACCAACGTCATGCAGCAGCAGGTCGTTGCCGAGCAGGTGAAGGTCATACAGGTCGAGAAGCTCGAACAGGTGAAGGTGCAGGACGCCGAAATCGCTCGCCGCGAAAAGGAACTCATCGCCACCGTGCTGAAGCAGGCGGAGATCGAGCGCCAGCGCATCGAGACGCTCGCCCAGGCCGAGAAACAGCGCTTGCTCTTCGAAGCTGAGGGCCACGCCGCTTCCATCCAGAAACAGGGTGAAGCCGAAGCCAACATCATCTTTGCCAAGGGCGAGGCGGAAGCGAAGGCGATGAACGTGAAGGCCGAAGCGTACCAGGAGTACAACCAGGCCGCCGTCATCGACAAGCTGATTACCGGCTTGCCCGAGGTCGTGCGTGCTCTGTCGGCTCCGTTAAGCCAGGTGGATCGTATCACCGTGGTCTCCACCGGCAACGGCAACTCCGCGGGCGTGAACAAGATCACCGGCGACATCGCGCAGATGGCGGCCCAAGTCCCGGCACTGTTCGAGGCCCTGTCCGGCATGAACGTGCACGACTTGCTCTCGAAGGTCCGCACCATTGGTGACAAATCGCCCAAGCCGGCCCTCGATGCCGCGCAGAACGAAGAAGCAAAGGCTGCATCGAGCAGCCAGTAACCATGGCTCCCATCCTCGTCGGCATTTCGGCGAGGATGGGAACTTCACCGAAAGAGGAGTGAGATGAAGCGGAAGTTCACTGGGATCGGGTTGGGGCTTGCGGCCGGAGTGGGATTAGGTGCCGCTCTCGGCGTCGCAGCCGGCTCAGTCGCCGTCTGGTTGGCTGCTGGCATGGCCTTTGGGATCCTGTTCATGGCAGCCGCGCAAAGAGTTTCCAAGCAGCAGTAGCAAGATCGCAATCGTAGAAAGGAGTTGAGCGATGGCTTTATTGGAACGTGTAACCACGCTGGTTCGTGCCAATTTAAACGACCTCGTTGATCGGGCCGAGAATCCCGAAAAGATGATCAAACAGGTCATCCTTGATATGCAGAATCAGTTCATGCAGGTGAAGACGCAGGTGGCCATTGCCATCGCCGACCTTCACTTGCTCGAGAAGAAAAAGAAGGAGAACCTCGACAAGGAATCCGAATGGATGCGCAAAGCGGATCTCGCCGTTGGCAAGAAAGACGACGCGCTCGCCCGGGCCGCCCTCGAACGTGCTCTCTCGTTCAAGCTGATGGCCACGAACTTCGACGAGCAAATCGCCGATCAGAAAGTTCAGGTCGACCTTCTTCGCGAAGCCCTCAGCAAGCTTGAGCAGAAGATCGCTGAAGCCGAATCGAAGTCCGAGTTGCTGATCGCGCAGCACCGTCGTTCGAAGGCCGTGGGCCGTGCTGCCGACGCCAGTTCCGCCGCCGATTCTCGCGACAAGACCGCCACCTTCGATCGCATGAAGAACAAGGTCATGCGCGAAGAGGCCATCAACCAGGCCAAGGCGGAAGTCGAGGGCAGCGGCGAAATCGAGCGCAAGTTCGCCCAGATGGAAAAGGACGAACAGATCGACAAGCTGCTCGCCGAAATCAAGGCGCGAAAAATGTTGTCTGCGTAATCACGATGCGGGAAAAGAGGCTCTGTCTAGGGCCTCTTTTCTTTTTTTCGCATCCATCTTGTAGCATGTTGCTCAAGATGGCGGAACCAAACGCAAGCATTAACTCCTTCTTCATCGAAGGGCCCGCTGGCCGGCTTGAAGCTCTCCTCAACGCCGGCTCGCCCGATGCGAAATATGCCGCGCTGGTGTGCCATCCCCACCCGCTCTATGGCGGCACCATGCACAACAAGGTTGTGTATCACGCGGCCAAGGCGCTTAATTCCTTCGGATTCCCGGTACTCCGCTTCAACTTTCGCGGTGCCGGTCTCAGCGAGGGCGAACACGCCCACGGCCGCGGCGAAATTGACGACGTTCGCGCCGCCCTTCACTGGCTCACATCCAAGTTCAATCGGCCCATCGTCTTCGCCGGATTTTCCTTCGGTGCCTCTACGGGTATGCGCGCCTGCTGTCCCGATCCCGACGTGAAGTTCCTCATCTCACTGGGAACACCCGTCGCTGCCGAAGGCCGCGTTTATGCTTACAAGTTCCTCGCGGACTGCCCCAAGCCCAAGCTATTCGTCAGCGGCGACTCCGACCCTTACGGCCCCGTCTCCGAGCTTCAACGAGTCGAGCACAACGCCGCGCCGCCGAAGAAACTCGTGATCGTTCCCAACGCAGGGCACTTCTTCGAAGGGCAGCTTCCTGTCATGCGTCACACCATCGAGCAATGGATTCGCGAAAACGTTCTGCCGGAGTTAAAAACCGCATGAGCGTGGACGAAAAAGTCGCAACCCAAATGCGCGACGTCGCCCGTCAGATCTTCACCGACACGCTCAACGAGATCAGCGTCGACGCCGCTTTCGAACATCACGTCGCCTACGACCGCGGTATCCTTCGTATCGGCGACGATCTCTACAACCTCGATTCCTTTACCCGCCTGCTGGCCATCTCCATCGGCAAGGCCGCGCACACCATGGCGGAAGCGCTGGTGAAGCAACTCGGCTCCCGCGTCGCAGGATTCATTGCCAGTTCCGTGAATCCTCCTGAGCACCTCGCTCAGTTCGTTTACTTTCGCGGCGGCCACCCGGTTCCGAACGAAGATTCCGTTCGCGCCGCGACCGCCATTCAGAGCGTGCTCGAAACGCTCGACCAATCGTCTCTCGTCATCTACCTGCTCAGCGGAGGCGGTTCCGCCATCGTCGAAAAGCCGCTATTTACGCAGATCTCCCTGGCCGACCTCGCCGCCACCTACAGTGCGCTGGTGAACTGCGGCGCTCCCATCAGCGAGATCAACGCCATTCGCAAGCATCTCTCCGCGGTCAAGGGAGGACGTCTTGCTCTCGCCGCCGGAGCCGCACAGCAAGTCTCGATCATGATCTCCGACGTCCCCGACGACCAGTTGGATTCGCTCGCCTCGGGCCCCACCATGCCCGACCGAAGCACCGTCACCCAGTGTTACCAGATCGTCGAGAAGTACCGATTGCTCCCGCAACTTCCGCCCGCGGTCAGGGTGGTGTTCGAGCAAAAGCTCCTGCAGGAAACTCCCAAGTCCACCGATGCCGCCTTCGTTCGTTCCCGCTGGTGGCCGATACTCTCCAGCAACATCGCCGCGAAAAGCGCAGCCGCGTTCGCCGCAACACAAGGCTTTGCCGTGGAAATAGACAACACCTGCGACGACTGGGATTACCAGAAAGCCGCCGACTATCTGCTCGCGAAAGTGCGCAAGCTCCGTGCAGGCGCCTCAAAGGTGTGTGTTGTCTCTGCCGGAGAAGTCACCGTCAAGGTCACGGACACATCAGGCAAGGGCGGACGCAACCAGCAGTTTGCGCTTTACTGCGCCGAGAAGATCGCTGGCGAAAACATGACCGTGCTCAGCGCCGGCACCGACGGTATCGACGGAAACAGCGACGCAGCAGGGGCAGTCGTCGATGGCACCACCACGTCGCGCGCATCAGCCGACAAGCTTTCATCGGCGGTCCGCACGTTTAACGCAACCCCCTTGCTCACGGAATTAGGCGATGCCATCGTCACTGGCCCCACCGGAAACAACGTCCGCGACATTCGCATCCTGCTCGCTTATTAACTCAAACACGCGACGCCAGGTTCAGCACCACAATCCCAACGATGATCAGGGCAATGCCGGAAACCTTCATCGTGTTCGCCGGCTCGTGGAACCACAGCATGCCGATTGCGAACACCAGCGCGGTGCCCAGCGCCGACCAAACCGCATAGGCCAGGCTCACCGGCAACTCCCTCGCCGCCAGCGCCAGCGGTATAAACGACACGCCATAACACAGCAACATCATCACGGTTGGCACCAATCGTGACAATCCATCCGAAATTTTCAGAAATACAGTTCCTGTTACGTCAAGAATGATTGCAAGGCATAGAAAGACCCAGGCCATACGACCTCCTTTTGCTGAGGCCGCACCAATACACACGAGTGCGACAATTCACCGCGAAAAGTTCAAGGATTGCTTCAGCCGGGAACGCTAATAGTCAGGCGGGGACTGCATCTGGAGCAGAAAGAGCCGGGTTGTGTTGGTCGGAGTCATACATTCCTCCCACCTATATAGATGCTCGGCAAGTGTGCTTCGTTGCGGACGGTAAATCCATGAAAACAAAGGCAATCCAGAACGAAAAAGGACAGCCCGGAAATGCGGTCTGGAGGGCTGTCGCAAACCCTTTGGAAGGCAACGGAGATCACATGTCGATGCCAACACTACCGTTCACATGTTTCGACATGATGAAAAATTCTGCTCGCCGTTCAGATTCTCTCGCCAAGTGTGCCTCCACCGGGTTCACCCCGGTGTCTAATAAATCATGCGGCGCGTTCTTCTCATCTTCCTTCTGACAGTGCCGCTCTGGGCACAAAGCAAGTCCGACAAGCCGGTCGTCGAATACGTGCGTACCCTGCGAGTTTCTGCCATCGACCGAACCCTCCCGGATGTTTCGCTCGACTACTTCTTGCGTTACGAAACAGAAGGCGCCGCCATCAACTGGCAGCGCATCGATTGTCCCGATAAACGGCAGGGCCCCTTTCGCCAGTGCGTCCAGGCTGATGCTTTCCTGGCGAATCGTGGCGCTGTAACTGTGTCGATATCGGTGGATTCACCAGACCAGCGTTCATTCTCCCGGCCGGAACTGATCGACGTATACATCACGGAACTCTCCGGGCTCGTCCGCCCGGTCCACCGCCTGCGCGACCTGCCGATGGAACTCCATCGCCGTACCGCCTCCCGCTGATCGCGCCTTCCACTTGTGAACTGACGCAACTGTGAAGGAAGATGTCACCTGCATGACTGTGAAAGATTTTCCGATCGAATGGTCTTCAGGAGAGCCGCTCCTGCGCGGAACGCTGCACCTGCCCGACGGCGAGCCCAGCGAAGCGCTGCTCCTCACCCACGGTGCCGGAGCGAATTGCGAATCCCCTCTCCCTGTGGCGCTCGCCACGGCTTTCTCAAATGCTGGTATTGCGGCTCTTCGCTTCAACCTTCCGTTTCGGCAGCTCCGCCCGTATGGTCCGCCGCAGCGGGGAAGTGCCGAACGCGACCAGTTAGGGATTCGCCGCGCCGTCGAAGCCGTTAAGCAGCAACTTGCCGGACGTGTTTATCTCGGTGGACATTCGTACGGGGGAAGGCAGTCTTCTATTGCAGCGGCCGCCGATCCCAACCTCGCCGACGGACTTCTGCTGCTCTCCTATCCGCTGCATCCGCCGAAGCAGCCGGCAAAATTGCGAACGGAACATTTTCCCAACTTGCAGATCCCGGTGCTCTTCATCAGCGGTTCACGCGACGAATTCGCCACAGTCGAGGAATTATCGAATGCAATCAGCCTTATTTCGTCACGAACCGAACTGATGACCATCGAAGGCGCAGGCCATTCCTTGCTCTCAAAGAAGAACTCAACGCAACTGCCCGCACAAATCGTTGATAGATTCCACCAGTTCGAAAGCATCTAGTTGCGCGCCTGCACGATATTTTGAAAACACAGACGACCCGAGTTCTTCCTCACTCAAGTCTCTGTGTCTCTGTGGTGGATTTCTGTCTTTCCCATTTCGGCCCAACCACTCAAAAGTGATGTCAAGGGGGTCAACGCTTTCGTTTTTACGTAAGTTGCTGATTTAACGGCAAATATAAATCTGCAAAAGCTGGCATGTTGCCCCCGCCCAAGTTGCTATCCTAAAAATGTAGGTGGTGAAGACGAAGTTTCCGTCTCACCACCTTTCGTGTTTGTTTGCTAACGACCAACGACTAACAACTAACGACTGATTGATTCAACTCCTTTGTTTTCATATACAGAACGTATCCTATTGATTCCAAAGAATTTACAAGCCCTTTGTTTTCATATACAGAGAATTCCACGCTCGCGTAACTGCTTTGTTTTCTTATAGGAACGCAAAACAGGGGGGAGGGGGGAGGGGGTCCAGTTTGCGACAGTTTCGTGCTCTCGATACTCACCGCTGGCAGCTCGGGCACCAGAACGTCACCCGTGCGTCCGGACCTTGTTTTAACCGACGTACTGGCGTTCCGCACTTGCGGCACGGCTGTCCGGCACGGCCATACACCCACAGGCGCTCTTCTTCGTTAGCACGCCCGGTGGTTCGACGGAACCCGGTGTAGGTAACGATCTTGTCGTTCGAGGTATCGCTGACATTTGCCAGAAGGTACTTTCGAGCGGTTCGCACCAGCCACGTCGCCTCCTCCGGCTTAAGCGTCGCGACCGTCCGGAATGGATTCACGCCGCACGCAAACGCAATCTCAGATTTGAAAACGTTGCCGATACCCGCCAGCAAAGACTGCCGTAACAGCGCCTCGCCGACTTCGAGGTCTGGTGCGCTCCGAAGTTGCTGTGATGCCACCTGTTCGTCGAACTCGGCCGCGAGCACGTCCTGGCCAAGGCGGTTGAAACCTGGCCGTCGAGCGAGACTCGCCGTCGTGTGAAACTCGGCGATCGGAACATTGAAAGCGATGGCCTCGATCGACTCCGTGGCAATAACGATGCGCATATCGTCGTGCCGCCGGTGCCAGCGTTCCCCCGGACGATAGATGTGCCAGCTTCCGCTCATCAGCATGTGAGTGAGCAGAATCAGGTCCCCCGAGAATTGCATGGTGATCCACTTGCCATGCGACGTGACGGATTCGACGACCCGTCCAGTAACGGGAGCGTCAACGTGAACCCGCTCAAGGTGAGGCAGAACCGTTTCGAAGCGGGTGACGACTTTGCCGGCCAGCGCCTTGTTCAGAGTCCGCGCGGCGCGGAAGATGGTATCGCCTTCGGGCACCTACGCTGTCTCCACGGAATCGGCGTCTTCCTCGTCTTCAGCTGCGTCGTCCTTCAATTTTTCGATGATGTTCGTACGACGCATTTGGAAACCGAGCGCTGTATCAACGAATCCGCTCTCTTCAAGAAAGCGCGCCAGAAAATGTTCACGCGCAGGCGCATTGTTGATCTCGCCGATCAACAAGCCTTGTTTGCGGCTCTGTCGTCGCACTGCAACTTCGGCCAGTTGTCGTGCAAGTGCTCTCGCATATTGCGATCGGTCAGGTTCGTCTTCCGGCAGGAAAACGCGAATGCTTGGATTTCGCCGCCGCAAAAACGCCGCAAGTATTCCATCGATCAGCACCACGCTCGCGCCGCTCGCTCGCGCCATTCCGTGACTTTCATCCTCGCTCAATTTCGGCCATGGCAAAAACGATCCATACACATTCGCCGGATCGGAAGCCGCGAGATGAACTGCTTCCGGAGTTTCGGGAATCGTGCGCAGAGAACGCAACATGTCGATCGCTGCTGTTTGCGCGAATTGCGCAGCGCCCATCGCAGCAATGAACATCCCTCGACGAATCCATCCGCTCTCTTCCATCGTGCGCAGCGCCGGATAAACTGTCGCATAACCACCCGGAATGTTTTCGGCTACCGCAGTTTCGCGCATCACGATTCCATATCGCGTGAGCAACTGTTGAGCGATGTTCGCGCTCCATTCCGTCGCGTTCACGCTCGTACTTCGCCGCGCGCTGATCAGCGACCAGCGGCCTTGAGAAGGCGTTCCAGCTTGCGTACGCGAGCGGAATCGTCGCAGGAATTCTGGCGATCCTGGTCTTCCATCCGCAGCGGTCGCACGCGATCTGCGATCATCCGCTGGTCGCAGAAATCCGCGGATCGCATGCATCGTGTCGTTCGTGATCCAACCTGACCAAACGAGTTCCCAAACTGCATCCATCGTGTCGTTCGGGAATCCTCCGCCTGAAGCTACGTGCAATGCCGGAAAGAACAACGCACCTTCACTCTCGAGCACTTCGAGGATCTTCTGCGCGCGCTCAGAGAGCTGCGACTTGTCGGGCGAAGTCGGCGGAAGCAAAAGTGGCAGGTTCTGCGCGAGATACAGCGCAACTCGACCGTCGCGCTCACCAACTCGCTCGACACCGACCCAAACCACTTCGCCCGCTGCAACTAGCGTATCTAAATCCGATGGCTGATAGCCGTGAACTCGCGACGGCAAAATCTCCCGTTCCAGTTCGGAAACCGGAATCGCCGCGCCTTGGAGCAGTTCGATTGCATCCAGCAACGCATCCAATCCGCGACGCGGCTTCAGCACGCCTTGCCAACGTGTGACAAGTCGCGAGAAGACGCGTTGTTCGACAGGTTCAACTTCCTTCCGCAGTCGCGCCAATGTCCGACGCCGAACCAGCCGCAGCACTTCCGGATCGCACCACTCGCGATGACTTCCCGTTGGACGAAACTCGCCTTCCAGCAAGCGCCCTTGTCCATGCAAAGCGCGCAGAATTGGCTCGACCACTCGCGGATCGATCCCAAAACGTTGAGCTGCGTCATTCGTCGTAAACGGACCATGTGTTCTCGCGTAACGTCGGACCAGTTCGAGCAACGGATCAGCCGACGATCGCAGCCAGATTTCGGCCAAACCTGGCGGAAGCGGAATTCCGAGCGCATCGCGATACCGCGACGCATCTTCTACGGCAATGAAGCGACGCTCTCCCGCAATGAGCACGTTAATAACGCGGCGAGTCGCGTGCAGTTGGTTCACTGATTCGGCAACTTCCGGCGAAACCGACCGAGCTGCGATCTCTTCAGGAGATAAATCGCCGAGCCGCAACAGCAAGTCGTGAACCGCATCGGCATGCTTTGCCTGGTAATCCGGTTCGAGTGCCTGAAGCTGCGCTTCCACTTCGTCCAATGCTGACGCATCGAGCAGTTCGCGGAGATCCGTATCGCCGAGCAGTTCCTGCAATTGCGACTGGTCTATCGCAAGCGCCTGCGCGCGGCGTTCCGCCAAAGGCGCATCGCCGTCATAGATGTAGTTGGCGATGTAGGAGAACAACAGCGACGATGCGAATGGCGATGGCTTTTCGGATGTCACTGTCGTGACGCGAATCTGCCCGGAGTGAATCTTGCGCAACACCGAAGTTGCCGCCGGAAGATCGAACGTTTCCCGTACACATTCGCGGTAAGTTTCCAGCAGGATCGGAAACGTCGAGTAACGCGACGCTACGGCAAGCAAGTCCGACGCACGCTTTCGCTGCTGCCACAACGGCGCGCGCGAACCGGGTTTGCGTTTCGGCAGAAGCAACGCTCGTCCCGCAGCCTCGCGAAAGCGGGCCGCGAAAAGGGAAGTCGAGCCCAGTTGACGCAAGACCAGATCGCGGAACTCAGCCACCGTTGGCAGCAGGTACTCGGAATCGACAGGCTCGTCTGTCTCGGGAAGTCGAATCACGAAGCCATCATCGGACCACATCGATTCGGCCTCGAGTCCGCGCTCATCGCGCAGCCTGGCCATTGCTGCCATGCACCAAGGCGCATGAACGCGGCTGCCGAACGGCGTAAGCACGCAGATGCGCCAATCGCCCAGTTCGTCGCGGCAGCGCTCGATGATGATGTCCTCGTCATTAGGAACACGTTGCGTTGCTGCGACCTGATCGTCGAGATAGCGCAGCAGATTCTCGGCCGCGAACTGATCAAGGCTGTGTTCCTCCAGCAGTTTGGTGTACGCAGTCGCGCGAGGCATCGCCAGCAACTGGCGCGTCATCTTGCCGATCGTCGCGCCGAACTCTGCTGGACGTCCTGCCGAATCGCCATGCCAGAACGGCATCTTGCCAGGTTCGCCCGGAGCTGGTGAAACTACGACGCGATCGTGTGAGATCTCCTCGATTCGCCAGGTGCTTGCGCCGAGAATGATCGTGTCTCCGGTTCGGCTCTCGAACACCATCTCTTCGTCGAGTTCGCCGACGCGAGCCCCTTTGGCTTGTCCCGCGAGAAAGACTCCGAACAATCCGCGATCGGGAATCGTTCCACCGTTTACGACTGCAATGCGTTTCGCACCTTCACGCGGCGTGAGCTTGTTTGAGACACGATCCCAGGTAATCCGCGGGCGCAGTTCGGCGAACTCGTCCGACGGATACCTTCCGGCGAGCATGTCGAGCACGCCTTCAAATACCGACCGCGTAAGCGCCGCGAATGGAGCAGCACAGCGGATTCGCGAGAAGAGGTCCTCAACGGACCATTCGTCCATCGAGACCATCGCAACGATCTGCTGGGCAAGAACGTCGAGCGGGTTTCGAGGATAGTGAACGGCCTCGACTTCACCGTTGTACATGGCAGAAGTTACGGCAGCGCTGGCCAGAAGATCGGCCCGATACTTCGGAAATATCACGCCGTTGCTGACTGCTCCAACGTGGTGACTCGCGCGTCCGATGCGCTGCATGCCGCTTGCGACTGAAGGTGGAGCTTCGATCTGGATCACCAGATCAACCGCGCCCATATCGATGCCGAGTTCCAGCGATGAAGTCGCAACCAGTCCTTTGATCGTTCCGAGCTTCAGGCGATCTTCGATGTCTTTCCGCTGTGGAAGCGCGACGCTGCCGTGATGGGCGCGAACCAGCACTTCGCCGGCGAGTTCGTTGATAGCGCCGGAAATGCGTTCGGCAAGCCGACGACTGTTGACGAAGATCAACGTTGAAGTGTGCGCCTTAACCAACTCCAGTAGCTTCGGATGAATCGCACTCCAGATCGACGGACGAACAGGCCCCTGCGAGGCCGGACCGCTCGGCAGTGGCTCGATCTCGTCCACGCGCGCCATGTCTTCGATGGGAACTTCGATGCGTAGCTCGAGGCGCTTCTTTTCGCCGGCATCAACGATGGTGACCGGACGAAAAGCCACTTCGGCACCAACCGATTCGAACTCAGCCAGAGCCTCTTCCGGAGTTTCGCTTTTCAGACTTGAGGACACCTGCGTCCATGTGGATGATCTTGGCTCAGCTCCCCCGAGGAAATGCGCAACTTCCTCCAGCGGGCGCTGCGTCGCTGAAAGGCCGATGCGCTGAAGCGTCCTTCCGCAGAGATGCTCCAGCCGTTCCAGCGACAGTGCCAGATGCGACCCGCGCTTGGTCGGAACCATCGCGTGGATTTCGTCAACGATGATCGTCTCTACGGAAGTCAGGACATTGCGTGCATTCGACGTCAGCAAAAGGTAGAGCGATTCCGGCGTTGTGATCAGGATGTCCGTAGGATGGCGTGTGAATCTGGCGCGTTCCGCCGTCGGAGTGTCGCCCGTCCGAATCGCGATTGTCGGCTCGTGGAACTCTGCTCCGAGCTTTCGTGCGGACTGGGCGATTCCGACCAGCGGTGCGCGGAGGTTGCGCTCCACGTCCACGGCAAGCGCCTTAATCGGTGACAGGTAGAGAATCCGACAGCGCTTTTCCGGTTCAGGGATGGGCGAGAACATCAGGCGGTTGATCGCCCAGAGAAACGCGGCGAGTGTCTTTCCGGTCCCTGTCGGGGCGAGAATCAGCGTGGAATCACCCTTGGCAATGGCTGGCCAACCCGCGACCTGCGGCTTGGTCGGCGCAGTGAAAACTGCGTTGAACCAATCCTGAACGGCGGGGTGAAACGCTTCGAGCGGCCCTGAAGTCCGTTTGGCCATCGTGGAAAGTCTAAAGAGATTTGGATGCGGAGGGAACGAAGAAAAAGCAAAAGAAAAGAGGGACGGCGGAACCGTCCCCCTTGGGGTGACACAGACAATGTTTAGCGCATCGTCAGAGCGTAGCTGCTCAGCACCTTTACGTAATTGGCGCGTTCGTACGTGGAAGGATGCGGAACCGACTTCTGGCTCATGCTGCCCTGCATCTGCTCGATCGACTCATACTCGTGCGTCTCAAGCCACTCCCTGGTTTCGCTGATCACGAAGCGCAGGTAGTCGATGCCGTTCTGCAGCAGGGCAGAGGTGGTCATCGCAACGCGCGCGCCGGCCATCATGGACTTGATTACGTCTTCAGCGGTGTGAACGCCGCCGGTGATCGCCATGTCAGCCTTGATCTTGCCGAACAGGATGGCCACCCAGTGCAAGCGGAGCCGCAGTTCGTTCGAGCGGCTCAGTTGCAGGCTGGGAACCACTTCCAGTTCGCTGAGATCGTAGTCAGGCTGATAGAAACGGTTGAACATGACGAGTGCATCCGCTCCCGCCTGATCGAGTTTCAGAGCCATATTGGCCATGGCACTGAAGAACGGCGAGACCTTCACGGCGATCGGGATGCCGACCGTCTTCTTCACTTCACGGACGAGGTCGCAATACTGTCTTTCCACGACTTCAGCCGTGAGCGTGGGATCGGTGGGCAGGTAATAGATATTCAGTTCCAGCGCATCCGCACCGGCGTCCTGGATCAGCCTGGCATAGCGAGTCCAGCCACCAGTGGAGACACCGTTCAAGCTACCGATAACGGGCACTTGAACGGCAGCTTTGGCCTTCATGATGCTTTCAAGATACGCATCGGGTCCGATGTTGTAGTTATGCAGGTCGGGATACATTCCGAGCGCTTCGGCTCCGACTTCTTCCGCCGTGGATAGGTGGCGGTCGAGTTCTTCACTCTCGATGTTCAACTGTTCCTCGAAGAGCGAGTGCATCACGATGGCGGATGCTCCCGCATCTTCAAGGCGGCGAATATTGTCGAGGTCCTTGGTGAGCGGCGACGACGAAGCCACCACCGGGTTCTTCAATTTCAGGCCAAGATACTTGGTGGAAAGATCAATCATTGTCCCGCTCCTTTCACGGCTGCTGCGGATTCTGCCTTGTCAGTTTCTTTCGTCGAGGGCGTGTCTCCGTTCGTTGGATTGCTGGCAAGTTTTTCGTACTGCTTCCAGCGATCATTCACGTCCTGCTGCGCTTCTTTCAGCAGTTCCTGTGCGACTTCCGGATTGCTGTGCTTAAGCATCGAGTACCGCGTCTCGTTGTAGATGTACTTCTCCAACGGGATCGTCGGCGCCTTCGAGTCGAGGACGAACGGGTTTTTGCCCTGTGCTGCAAGCGCCGGGTTGTAACGGAACATCGGCCAGTGACCGGACTGAACGGCCAGCTTCTGCTGGTCGAGTCCGTGGACCAGGTCGTATCCATGCGCAATGCAGTGGCTGTACGCGATGATCAGCGACGGCCCATCGAACGCTTCAGCTTCCTGGAACGCTTTCAGTGTCTGCATGTCGCTGGAGCCGAACGCGACTCGTGCGACGTAACAGTTGTAAGCAGTGGCGATGAGGGCGAGGTCCTTCTTCGGACGCGGCTTGCCGCCGGCTGCAAACTTGGCGACTGCACCACGCGGAGTGGACTTCGACATCTGACCACCGGTGTTCGAGTAGACCTCGGTGTCCAGCACGAGGATGTTCACGTTCCGGCCGGAGGCGAGCACGTGATCGAGTCCGCCGTAACCGATGTCATACGCCCAGCCGTCGCCACCGACGATCCAGACCGACTTCTTCACCAGCACGTCGACCAGCGAGAGAAGCGCCTTGGCATCTTCGGTATTGATACTGACGAGTTTCGACCTCAGTTCGGCAACGCGAGCGCGCTGTTCCTGGATGCCCTTCTCATCCGACTGATCTGCTTTCAGAAGCGCATCCGCCAGATTACCGCCGATCTGGGACGCGAGTTTTGCGACCAGCTCTCGCGCGTATTCGGTTTGCTTGTCGATGGACAGGCGAATACCCAGTCCGAATTCGGCGTTGTCTTCGAACAACGAATTCGACCATGCGATGCCGCGACCGTCATTATTCGAGGTGTAAGGCGTCGTCGGCAGGTTGCCGCCGTAGATCGAGGAGCAGCCGGTCGCGTTGGCGACCACAGCGCGATCACCGAACAACTGCGTCATCAGCTTGATGTACGGGGTCTCGCCGCAACCGGAGCAGGCGCCGCTGAACTCGAACAGAGGCTCGAGCAACTGAACGTCTTTCACCTGACCCATGCTGAGAGCGGTGCGATCCATCTCCGGCAGCGAAAGGAAGAAGTCCCAATTTTTCGCCTCGCGCTCGCGGACCGGGATCTGCGGCACCATGTTGATGGCCTTGTGCTTTACTTCCGTCTTCGACTTCGCCGGGCAGGCTTCAATGCAGATGGCGCAACCGGTGCAATCTTCCGGAGCCACTTGCAGCGTGTACTTCATTTCCTTGAAGTTCTGCCAACGGGCCGGAGCGGACTTGAAACCTTCCGGCGCATTCTTCAGTTTGTCCGATTCATACAACTTGGCGCGGATCACAGCGTGCGGGCAGACCAGAACGCATTTGCCGCACTGGATGCACAGAGCTTCGTCCCACTCAGGAACTTCAAGTGCGATGTTGCGCTTCTCCCACTGAGCCGTGCCGACCGGGAAAGTGCCGTCGATGGGCAGCTTGCTGACGGGTAGCAAGTCGCCGTCGCCTTTGATGATCGGGGCGATCACGTCCTGCACGAACGCCGGAGCCTGCGTCGGAACCGGAGGCTTCACATCGAACTTGCTGGTTGCGGCGGCGGGGACCTTTACTTCGAACAGGTTCGCCAGCGTGCTGTCGACGGCAGCGAAGTTCTTCTGGACAACGGCTTCACCGCGCTTGCCGTAGGTCTTCTTGATCGACTTCTTGATGGCGTCGATCGCTTCCTGACGGGGAAGAACGCCGCTGATCGCGAAGAAGCAGGTCTGCATGATGGTGTTGATACGCCCACCCATGCCGGTGTTCTTCGCTACTTCGTAGCCATCGATCACGTAGAACTTCAGCTTTTTGTCGATGATCGTCTGCTGGACGGCGCGAGGCAGATGTTCCCAAACCTCGTTCGGCCCGAACGGGCTGTTCAGCAGGAAGGTAGCGCCAAGTTCCGCGCCTTTGAGGACGTCGATCTTCTCCAGGAACGTGAACTGGTGGCAGGCCACGAAGTTTGCGCGAGTGATGAGGTAGCTGGAGTGGATTGGGCTGGGTCCGAAGCGAAGGTGCGACGTGGTCAGCGAGCCGGACTTCTTCGAGTCGTATACGAAGTAGCCTTGCGCGAAGTTGTCGGTGTCTTCGCCGATGATCTTGATGGAGTTCTTGTTGGCGCCCACAGTGCCGTCTGCACCAAGTCCGTAGAACATGGCGCGAACCGTCTTCGCATCTTCGGTAGAGAAGGCCATGTCGAAGTCGAGGCTGCTGTGCGTGACGTCGTCATGAATGCCGACGGTGAAGTGATTCTTCGGTTTGGACTTGGAAAGTTCGTCGAACACCGACTTCACCATGGCGGGCGTGAATTCCTTCGAGGACAGGCCGTAACGTCCGCCGATGACCTTCGGGAACACCGGGAACGGATTGGCTTCCGCAAGGGCGGTGATGATGTCCTGGTAAAGCGGTTCGCCGGTTGCGCCGGGTTCCTTCGTGCGATCCAGAACGGCGATGGCTTTGGTCGTCTTCGGCAGAGCGTTAATGAAGTGCTCAACCGAGAACGGACGATACAGGTGAACTTTCAGCAGGCCGATCTTCTCGCCCTTCTTCACCAGGTACTCGACCGCTTCCTGCGCCACTTCGGCGCCGGACCCCATGATCACGATCACGCGTTCTGCGTCGGCGGCGCCGACGTAATCAAACAGTTTGTACTGGCGGCCGGTGAGCTTCGCGAACTTGTCCATCGCGTTCTGCACGATCGTGGGAACGGCGAGGTAGTACGGGTTGACGGTCTCGCGCGCCTGGAAGTAAACGTCGGGGTTCTGGGCGGTTCCGCGAAGGACAGGACGATCCGGCGAGAGCGACCGCGCACGGTGTTGGCGCACGAGTTCGTCGCTGATCATCGCGTTGAGGTCTTCGATCGTAAGTTGCTCCACTTTGGCAACTTCGTGCGACGTGCGGAACCCGTCAAAGAAGTGAACGAACGGGATGCGCGATTCCAGCGATGCCGTCTGAGCAATCAGCGCGAAGTCCATCACTTCCTGAACCGAGTTGGAGGCCACCATGGCCCATCCGGTCTGGCGGACAGCCATAACGTCCTGGTGGTCGCCGAAGATGGACAGTGCCTGTGCGGCAACGGAGCGAGCAGCCACATGCATGACGGTCGGCGTGAGTTCGCCGGCAATCTTGTACATGTTGGGGATCATCAGCAGCAGGCCCTGTGCGGAGGTAAACGTGGTGGCTAGCGAGCCGCCCTGCAGAGCGCCATGCAGTGCACCCGCGGCGCCCGCTTCGCTCTGCATCTCGATGACGAGGGGAATCGTTCCCCAGATGTTGGGTTTGCCCTCGGACGACCACTGGTCCGACCACTCTCCCATCGGAGATGAGGGCGTAATGGGGTAGATCGCGATGACCTCATTGACCTTATGAGCGACATACGCGGCTGCCTCGTTACCATCAATCGTAACTTTTGCTCTAGACATTGCTGGTTATCTGTCCTTTATGAAGGCGTTCGTCACATTATTCGCCTGCGACGAACAAGGGTGCTGTGACGTATGAACATTGGCGTATGTAGAAGGATCAGGCGCTGGCAGCGGGTTTTCCGGACACATAAGTGCCTCGATACCTGAGACTTATGGACCTTGGTTGGCGGTTACGGTAATCGTTGCCGTTGCGCTCTTTTGCAGGTTCTCATAGGTGGAAACCTGCGTTGCTGTGAATACGACATGGTATGTTCCCGGCGTGTTGGGAGCGTGGTAAACGCCGGTGCTGGGGAACTCTGACACGGAGGCAAATACGACATAGCCAAAGGTGCATTCAGGAAATGGTGGAGTCTGATCTGCGAGTTTTCCGCAAGCCGAAACAGGCGTATGTGAACTCGACTCCTGGATGCCCCATAGCACGATTGGCGAAGACGTGAACCCAGTCGCGTTTCCCTGTAGGGAAACCGTTGCACCGGCGCTGATGGTAGCTGTGCTTGGTGTGATCGTTACGGTGACTTGCCTTGAATCGGGCAGTCCGCTGCCGCCGCAGGAGAGAAGAAGTACCAGTGCAACAGAGGCCAATGCCTGCAATGAGCGCATAAGCTTTCCCCTGAATCAGGAAGCCTAGTCCGGTAAGTAGAAGTTGTCAGTGATAACCGAAGAGAAGGTGCATTACCGGGGGTCCACCTTGAATGCGGGCGCGAACGTCGCATGGGGTGCGAAGGATTACCTGAAACTATTAGCTACGCGCAAACGGCAACTTGATATCCTTGCGTGAACATGGCCCGAACTCCCATGCGCGACGGCTGGCGTGTCCTGATGAGAGCCCCCGGCGTCATTCTCGCCGAGATCATCTGGCGTTGGACGTTCGGAGCCACGGCGTTTGTCCTACTGTTTGTCAGCTTTCGTGAATACTTCTCCAGCATTGAGATCAGCCAGACTGAGTATCAGTTGATGAAGTCGCTGGAGCCATTCACCTGGATTGCTATTTCAGTTCGAGTGATGCAGGCGGTGGTGTCGGGCATTGAGCGGATGGGCCCGATCCTCATTCCCGCGCTCGCGATTCTCTGGATTGCATTGGCATCGGTTGGACGCGTGGGCACCGTGCGCCCGCTGCTGGACCAGGATGGAAAAACCAATTGGCGAGCAGTCATTCTGATCCATGCGTTCCGTGTTCTTTTGGCCGTCGCCAGTTTGTTGGCGTTTTTCGGTGCGGGGGCGATCATTTCTGAGACGTTTGACCCGGAGCAGGTCGGAGTCAATTTCGTTCTGATGACGCTCGTGCTCGTAGTGCTGACGGCGATAGGGTCAGTTGGGAATTGGTTCCTTTCGGCTGCCGCGCTGTTTTCGTCGAAGGACGGCGCGGGCCTGAAAGCCTCGTTCGCAAGTGCGAACGATTTGTATTACACGCGAGGCATCGCCGGAGTTGGAATCCTCTTCGCTTTGATGCGCACCGCGATGGTGATTGGGGTCAGCTTCGTTTCGTTATTCGCATTCGGCGCATTGGCCCAAGGATATCGCCGTGGCCCATTGCTACTCATTGTCCTCTTTACCCTTGGATATTTTGCTATTTCAGACGCACTCTACGTGTGGCGGTTGGCTGTCTATATCGGGTTGACGGAACCCGAACGGGAAGTACCTGCCGAGGCGGGAATGGGCTTCGTTCCGCCAGTGGTGCCGGGCGAATGGATCCCGGAACAGGAGCGCTCGGAGCCTCTCAGTTCGCCTCCTGCTCCTCCGGTTTCGCCGCCGGAAGTGGAAGGCCACGAGCCGATAGATGAAAGCCAAGCACCTCTGATACATTGAACTGTGGAAGCCATCCAATCCATCGTTGTCCTGGACTTCGGCTCGCAATACACGCAGCTCATTGCTCGCCGTATCCGCGAGTTGAACGTCTTTTCCGTTGTTCTCCCCTGTTACGCCAAGCTGGATGAGGTCCTAGCCTATAAGCCTGTCGGCATCATCCTGTCGGGTGGTCCGTCGTCGGTGTACGACAAGGACGCACCGCCGATGGATGATCGCGTCCTATCGCTGGCGAAACCTGTCCTGGGCGTCTGCTATGGCATGCAGTTAATGACGTTCAAGCTGGGCGGAAAGGTGCGTCCGGCGTCCAAGCGTGAGTATGGGCACGCCGAGGTGCATGTCGCGGGTGAATCGCGGCTGTTCAAGGGATTGCCTCCGGATTTGCAGGTCTGGATGTCGCACGGCGATGAGGCGGAACAACTTCCGCCCGGCTTTCATGAGGTGGCGCGCACTTCCAATGCCCTGGCCGCGATCGAGAATCCGGAGAAGCAGATGTGGGCCGTGCAGTTTCATCCGGAAGTCCATCACACGCCGATGGGGAAGGAGTTGCTACGGAACTTCGTCTTCGATATTTGCGGGGCTTTGCCGAATTGGACTCCGGCGCAGTTCATCCTTGAGACAGTCGAGAACGTCCGCAAGCAAGTCGGCGATGGCCGGGCGATCTGTGCCTTGTCGGGCGGGGTGGATTCTTCGGTCGCCGCGGTGCTGGTCCATAAGGCCATTGGCGACCGGTTGACCTGCGTGTTCGTCAACAACGGTGTACTGCGCAAGGACGAATTCCAGAAGGTTCAGACGAACCTCCGTGACAAGCTCGGATTGCACCTGATTGCGGCAGACGCTTCGGAAAGATTTCTGTCGAAGCTGGCGGGCGTCAGCGATCCGGAAAAGAAACGAAAGATCATTGGCAACGAGTTCATTAACGTCTTCGACGAAGAAGCGCACCGTATCGAACGGGAGCAAGGCCACGTCCAATGGCTGGTACAGGGAACGCTTTACCCCGACGTGATCGAATCCGTCAGCGTCCGTGGCCCGTCGCAGACCATCAAGTCGCACCATAACGTCGGTGGGCTTCCGGAAAAGATGAAGTTGAAGCTCATCGAACCCCTCAAGGACCTGTTTAAAGATGAAGTCCGGCGCATCGGCCGCGACCTTGGCATGCCCGAAGACATCCTGCAACGGCAGCCTTTTCCCGGACCCGGACTCGCGGTTCGCATCCTGGGCGAAGTCACGCCGGAGCGCGTGGAGCTGCTCCAACAGGCAGATGACATTGTCGTAACCGAGATCAAGAACGCGGGTTTATACAACCGGATCTGGCAATCGTTCGCCGTGCTGCTGCCGGTGATGTCAGTAGGCGTCATGGGCGACCAGCGCACGTACGCGTACACGTGCGCCATACGTGCCGTGCACTCCGAAGACGGCATGACCGCCGATTGGGTGCCACTGCCGCATGAGGTCCTGAAGACCATTTCCAGCCGGATTGTCAACGAGATCCGTGGTATTAACCGTGTCGTGTACGACATCACCTCGAAGCCGCCAGGCACCATCGAGTGGGAGTAGCGAATTGGCGTTTCTGGCCCCGGCTGCGGCTGGAGCTTTTTGCATCCCAATATTCATATGGGGACAGTTACAGTCAGACACAATCCGCAACAGAGCAGGTTTGAGACGGACGTCAACGGCGAGCTGGCTACACTCGACTACGAACAGCGTGGGAACAGCATCGCGCTGACGCATACCAAAGTTCCAAGGAAAGCGTGGAACATGGGAATCGGGTCGGCGCTGGCCAGGGCCGCGTTGGAGTATGCTCAGGGTGCAGCAACGCCGGTTATACCGGAATGCGAATTCGTCGTGACATTTTTGAAGCGGAATCCAAAGTACCTGAATATCGTCGATTCTGAGCACCGCAGGGCCATTGAGGCTCATCAGAGGAAACAAACAGAAGGAGGAATGGCTGCATGATGAAACGACTCGTTGTGTTTTGTCTTGCGGTATGCCTGGCGCTACCGCTGGCTGCTCAATCCGACGCAAAACAGGGTGAGCGCACCAAACTTGGCGGTACCTCGGGGCAGGAGAGAATCCAACGCGAGGTCCATCACGAACTGGTGATGCTGCCTTACTACAGCGTCTTTGACAACCTGCAATACCAGGTGCAGGGGAACACGGTCACGCTTTCGGGACAGGTTTCGCGACCGACGCTGAAATCGGACGCGCAAAACGTCGTGAAAGACGTGGAAGGCGTCGATAAGGTTGTGAACAATATTGAAGTGTTGCCGAACTCGCCGAGTGACGACCGAATCCGTCGCGCTCTGTACAACGCGATTTACGGAGATACTTCGCTGAGCCGCTACGCGTGGGGCGCCGTTCCGCCGATTCACATTATTGTGAAGAACGGAAACGTTACGCTCGAAGGCGTGGTGGATAAGCAAGCGGACAAGGACATTGCCGGAATTCGCGCCAAGGGAGTTCCAGGCACGTTCAAGGTTGAAAACAATCTTAGAGTAGTTCCTTCCGATCAGCAGAAATAGGTGTCAATCCGGCAATGAAAAACGGGGAGCTGGTTGGCTCCCCGTTTTTGTCAGAGCGCTGGTTTACGCAAAGACTTCGCCCGGCAGCGCGGAGAGAGTCCGGCTGCGGAGTGTGTTGGTGTCGCGCATAACGCGAGATGCTGGAGCGGAGTCGAGGTCCTGGATGTCTTTTCTCTCGATTCTCAATTTCATGGTGCGCTCAATGTGACGCAGTTCGATATTTTCGGCTGCGGAGACGAGCGTGGAGGCGCGGCCTTTCATTCCGGCGCGACCGGTGCGGCCGACGCGATGAATGAAATCTTCCGCTACCTGGGGCAGGTCGTAGTTAATAACGTGTGCGACTTCGGGAACATCGAGTCCGCGGGCAGCAACGTCGGTCGCCACGAGAATCTTCGATTTACCATCCACGAAATCGGCCAAGGCGCGGGTACGTTGGGCCTGCGTGCGATCGCCGTGAATCATCGTGGCGGAGAATCCGTCGCGAATGAGGTTCTTGGCGAGGCGCTCGGTTCCGCGCTTGGTTTTCGCGAAGACCAGCGTCGAGCCGCGCTCGGCGTAGAGAAGCTGGCGAAGTGCCTCGAGCTTATTCGCCTGCGAGACCTCGAAGGCGTGCAGTTCCACGGTCGCAGCGGGCTTCAGCGTTGAGCCAAGGCTCACGCGAACCGGGGTACGCATATAGTCGGCGACGATCGCCGAAATAGCGGGCGGCATGGTTGCCGAGAAGCACAGCGTCTGGCGCGTCGCCGGAGTAGCGGCGATGATGCGCTTGATGGCCGGCAGGAAGCCCATGTCGAGCATGCGGTCGGCTTCATCGAGAACGAGGGTATCGATCTGGCGAAGGTCAACCAACTTGCGCGAGAGCAAGTCTTCCAGACGTCCGGGCGTCGCAACGACGAGTCGTGCGCCGGAGCGCAACGACTGGATCTGGCGGTTCTCGCTCAGCCCGCCGATGACCAATGCAGCCTGCGGGAGTTTGCCGCGAAGCTGTTCGTACACGGCGTGTACCTGCATCGCAAGTTCGCGAGTAGGCACAAGCACCAGCACCTGAGGGCGCCTGGTCGTCGGCGTGGCGAGGAGCTTTTCGAGCGTCGGCACCAGGAAGGCAAGAGTCTTGCCGGTTCCGGTCTGCGCGGTCGCTACGATATCTTTGCCGGCGAGTCCGTTAGGAATCGTGGCTTCTTGAACAGGGGTGGGAGTTTCGAATCCGGCGGCTTTCAGACGATGCTGAAGTGCCGCGGACAAAGTCATTTCCGTGAATTTCATTCGTGTATTTGCTTTCTCTGGAGGGCATTCGCGAAGTGCATCCAGGAGCAATCCACGAGATAGTTCTATGCCGTCTCAAATTTTCTTTTCTTATTCTCTTTTTCGCTGAAAACGTAACGGAGAGATAGGCGGGACTAAAGACCGCACCACTAACAAACCGTGGTTCAAAAGCGTTAATGAGAGTATAGCAGGTGGGCCTTAACCCACATCGTTACTAAAGAGCGACAACTCAGAAGTCGTGGAAGTCGAGACCTTTCGGCTGCCCGAATTCGTCAAGTTCCATTGCTTCCTGCACGTTGGGTTCCGAGGCTTCTGTGGCCCCGGTTAGATCCTTCTCTTGCTTGCGTTGGAGGCGCTTCTGGGCCTTTTCGGCCTGTTTTTCCTGGCGTGCGCGTTCCTTCTGTCGTTTTGTGAATGAAGGTCGTGAGTTTCCTGCCATTATTTCCTTAGATGTAACAACTCGGTATTGGACTCATTACTTACATTGTAACCTCAATCTTTGTGCGAACATAGCTGCATGGATTCCGTCCGCATCGATATCTGGCTCTGGGCCGCCCGGTTCTTCAAGAGCCGTGCCATGGCAAAGAAGGCATGCGAACTGGGCCGCATCCGAGTCCAAGGCATTGCTGCAAAACCAGCGCGCGACGTCCACGCCGGCGATATGCTCAAGATCACCAATGATTCCGGCGATTTTGAGGTCGAGGTACTGGCCCTCAGTGAGGTACGCGGCCCCGCCCCAGTTGCACAGGCGCTCTACCGCGAGACCGACGAAAGCCGTGAACTTCGCCAGAAGGTGGTCGAGGAACGTAAGCTCAACCGCCAATTTGAACCGGCTCCGGCGACTCGGCCGAGCAAGCGCGACCGGCGACGGATTATCCAGTTCCGCAGCGGCAGGTAGGCGGACTCTTGTATCTGCGATCGGTTATCGTGCCCCCTCCCCCCAAGCTCCCAATAGAATCAGTGAGATACGCCGGGGGATCTCTCAATCGGCGTTGCAAACAAAGCTACTTAGATCTTTTAATCACAAAATTTGTCACTTCTTTACAAAAGAAGTTGTTAGGACTTAGTCGTTAGTATTCGGTCGTGTGGTTTGGTGGTGCTTAGCCTGCACCAGTGAAACCACAAGCTGTTGTATTTGGCCGAGTTTCACTTGCAGGGTACCCCCTACCCCTCCCCACTTAGAAAACAAACGACTTGCAAGACGGACTATGAAAACGAAGCACTTATAAGTTGATGATTCTGCAGCCATTAGCCTACAGATTTGATAACAAAGAACTTAGCTGTGGCCACAAGATGTTGTGTTCTCCTCAACGCCACAGACCAAAGCGACCGCGGCGGACAGGAGTGTCCGCCCTACACACGACTCTGCCCACATTTTCAGGATAGCAATTTGGATAGGGGCATCATGCCACGGGTTTGAGATTTATATTTGCCGCAGATTCAGAGACTTACGAAAAAATTGGGCGCGTGACCCCCTTGACGTAGAAATTCCCGAAATGGGAGGCGGATTTACGGGTTACTTGCGGCGGCGATAGACGACTTTGAGTTTGTCGTTATCGAGGATGCGGGTAATTTGACCGCGGGCGTGTACGGCCCAGGCGCTGGACTTGTCCAATCCGACGTAGGCGCGCCAGTGATTCAGCGCTTTACGGTGGTCGCGGGTCTTCTCGTAGGCAAGGGCCAGGTTGTAGTGGGCGTCGGCATAGGTGGGAGCCAGTTGGATTGCAGTTTTGTAGATCCGGATAGCTTCCTGGATTCGACCAGTTTCATCAAGGACGTTCCCGAGATCGAAATAGGCGAGCGCATAACGGGCATCGGCTTCGATTGCCTTGCGATAGTGCGCTTCGGCGTTCGGGTAGTCCTGAAGATTGTAGTAAAGGGTGCCGAGGTTGATGTGAGCGGCGGCGTGGTTCGGTTCGAGTTCAATGACCTTCAAGTAGGCAGTGATAGCGTCCCGATAAGAGGCGGGATCCTCTTCGAGAGCAACACCACGGGCGAAGAACTCGGCAGCCGTTTCGGTGATGCGGATTGGCGCGACGTGCTGGGCAGGGACGACCCGTTCCTCTGGGGCGAAGTCCATGACGAACTGCCCTGCGATGGGGTCGATGGCGCGTCCCTCGTGCCGGAAGGCGATCCGAGTCCCGGTGGAGAAGGTACCGGCCTCAACGAGCGGGTTTTCCATGCCGGCGACCTGCCGCTGCATGGCCTGCAGAGATTGGCGGATTACAGCCGGCCGAACCTTCTTAGAGGAGAGATCGCGTACTTTCCTGAGTTTGAGGAGGTCGTAGAAGGAATAGTCGTCCGTAGCGGCGATGAGGCCCGCTTTTTGCCACTGCGCAAACTGCCTTGAGGTTATACGAAGTATGCGCAGTACGTCGGCTCGACAGTATCGATGCACAATTCCCTTAGTGGCTCGTACTTTAACGTTAATTATCTGAGTCTCAGGTTTGAGACGCAAGGGCAAAGTTGATGCTTTTCAACCAGTTGGCGGCACTTTTCCACAAATCAGTGCACTAAAAAGCGGCAGCGTAGGAAAGCGGACATGGCTGCTGGTTTGAGAATGACAAACATTGACAAAGATTGTTATTGGACGGAAGATTTCGACAGGAGGTTTCCTATGAACGTCTCGCTAACACCCGAGTTGGAAAAGTTCGTCGCCGCCAAGGTTGAGTCCGGCCGTTACAACTCGGCCAGCGAAGTGGTGCGGGAAGCGTTACGTTTGCTGGAACAGCACGAGTTATCGCGTGAAGCGCAGTTGAAGGCGTTCAATGAAGAACTGGCACGAAGGATCGAAGAGGCTGATCGTGGAGAGTTTGTGGACCCGAAAGAAGTGTTTGACAGGATCGCAGCGAAATCGCGTGAGCGCAGGAAGCGCAGCGCATGATGTCGTATCAATTGACCCCGAGTGCAGAAACTGACGTTGAGGGCATCTGGGATTACTTAGCGAATGACAGCATAGAAATCGCGGACCGGGTCGTTGGGAGTATCAAATCAGCTTTCGATCTGATCGGGAGGAACCCCGGGGTTGGGCATGTACGCCGAGATCTTACTGCGCAGTTGGTCCTTTTCTGGCCTGTTGGCAGTTACCTAGTCATTTACCGTGAATTCGAACAGCGCGTTGAAGTGCTTGCCGTTGTGCACGGAGCAAGAGACAATCCGTTGTTTCTTGCAGAACGAGCGCCGAATCCGTAATCAGTCCAGCGGTTCGGCTTCGATACCGATGTTGGTTTCTCCCGCCGCTTTTTTCTCGTTGTATTTCTTGATCCAAGCTTCGAAGCTCTTGCCGGCGGCCGTGTCCTTGCCGCTGAAGGCTAGAGCAGCAACGTCGCTGTAGCGGATGTTCATGCGGCCCGGCTTATCTTTCGGCATGATCCGCGCGAGCGAGTCATCGAGGTTCTTACCGGCTTTTCGATCATAGAGATAGCCTTCGATCTTCTCGCCGGACTTCAATGTGATAGTGATGTCGCCACGGTAATCAAATGCTTTCTCGAGAGCTAGCCGGATCTCATTCTCGGAGGCGAGAGAGGGAATCCAGCCTTCGAGATTTTCGTGCGTGAATCCGAGGGAGGATTCTTCTTCAGGATGGGATGGAATGCGCTGGTCGGACATCGTAAGTCTTTCAGTCTATCAGCCTGCCGTTCACCAGGATGCGGGTAACTGCATACCTATTGCTGAACGGAGATATTCACCAGTTTGCCGTGCGTAGATGGCGCGCGCGGAGCATTGTCGATGTCGATATCGGGATCGTCGTAGCGGTTGAAGAGCGTAGCGCGCGCGGTAGCGATCAGGCCCTTCCATGAGCCGAAGGTCTCGTTGACGGCGCTGGCTTCATATCCGCTATGGACCATGCAGTTGGCGCACTTCGGATTGCCGCTCTGGCATCCGTAATTACTCCAGTCGGTATCGGCGAGGAGTTCGGCGTAGGAATCGGCGTAGCCGTCCTGAAGCAAGTAGCAGGGTTTCTGCCAGCCGAAGATGTTGTAGGCGGGCATGCCCCAGGGAGTGCAGTCATACTCGCGGCGTCCCATGAGGAACTCAAGGAAGAGCGGGCTCATGTTGAAACGCCATTGCTTGTGACGGTTGCTGAGCATGTCACGGAAGAGCCGACGCGTTTTCTTCTTCGATAGGAAATGCTCCTGGTCGGGCGCCTTGTCGTAGGTGTAGCCAGGCGAGAGCATCATGCCCTCGACGCCGAGATCCATCATGGCGTCGAAGAACTCACGGACACGCTTCGGGTCGGCACCATCGAACAGCGTGGTGTTGGTGGTGACGCGGAATCCGCGCTTCAGGGCTTCCTTAATGGCTTCGACAGCTTTGTCGTAGGTACCCTCGCGGCAAACTGCGAAGTCGTGTTCTTCGCGGAGACCATCCATGTGGACGGAGAACGACAGGAACTTGCTGGGCTTGAACTGGTCCAGCTTTTCCTTCAGCAGCAGGGCGTTGGTGCAAAGGTAGACGTACTTCTTCCGGGCTACCAGCCCCTCGACGATTTCGACAATTTGAGGGTGCATCAGCGGTTCGCCGCCGGGGATACTGACGACGGGAACGCCGCATTCGTCAACGGCTTTAAAGCACTCTTCGGGAGTGAGTTGGCGTTTCAGGACGTGTCCGGGATATTGGATCTTGCCGCATCCGGCGCAAGCGAGATTGCAGCGGAGGAGCGGCTCCAGCATGAGGACGAGCGGGTACTGCTTGCGTCCGCGAAGCTTCTGGCCGAGGACGTAGGAGGCCACGGTCCACATCTGGGAAATCGGTACTGGCAAAGTGAGTAGTCCCCTCAACAGCAGCCGAAAATGCACGGCTGCAGATCTACTAAAAGTATAAGCCATCCACTGGGTTGCGGGACTGAGAAGTGATTGGCAGGGAATCAGAGGGCTTATCGCTACAATGGAGTTATGCCTTCCCGCTATAAAGGCTCAGTTCGAGAACAACGTGCGCTCGCTTCGTACATCAACTTGATCCGCGCAGCGAATGCCGTGACATCAAAGGCGATGAAGCATCTGGACGCGCACGGGCTGACGCCGAGCCAGTTTGCGGTGCTTGAGGCGCTGCACTACGTGGGCCCGATGTGCCTGAGTGAACTGGCGAAGAAGATTCTCCGGACCAGCGGGAACCTGACGATGGTGGTGGATAACCTTGAAAAATCAGGGCTGGTGAAGCGGGTGCAAAGCAGCAAAGACCGCAGGTTTGTTTCCGTGGAGATTACCGAAAAGGGCCAGACGCTGATTGCGGCCATCTTCCCGGAGCATGCGGCCCAGGTGGCGGAGCTCATGTCGAGATTGACGGCAGAGGAGCAGGAGACGCTGCGCGAGCTTAGCCGCAAGCTCGGGACCGAGTAAATCCTCGGAAAATATAACGAAACAGAGTTTCTCCGGAATATAATCACGCAACGCTGTGGGGAGCTGCTGAAAACCTATGCAACGGTTGGCGTGGAAGTGTGCGCTTTTCGTCCTGCTTATGGCATGCGGGGCGTGGGCAGAGGATGCCGCCGATCAGGCGGCGGCGATCAAGAGCCTGATGCAACGAGTGGACGCGCTCGAGAAGGAAGTTCGGGAACTGCGTCAGCAGAACGAACAGTTGAAGATCGGCGCCGTGGAACCGCAACCTGCGGTGACGGAGACGACCGTTGCGCAACCGGAAAGCAGTGCGCCGGCGGTCGCCGGTATGCACGACCATCTCAATGCGCATCAACCGGAGGCGGGAGAGTCGTATCCGAACTTGAAGCTGAGAGGCTTCGGGAACGTCGATTACGTGAGTGCCGACTCGAAGTCGCAGCCCTCAGGCTTCGTGATGGGACAGTTCGTCATGCACTTTTCGTCGGCTCTCTCGAAGAAGACGAGCTTCTTCGGAGAGTTGAGCTTCACAGCGCAGCAGAACAACTATTCAGCGGATGTGGAGAGGGCGATCATCCGGTACGACATGAATGACTACTTGAAAGTATCGTTCGGCCGCTACCACACGCCGGTGAATTACTGGAATACCGCATTCCATCACGGCGCCTGGTTGCAAACGACGATTAGCCGTCCGGAGATGGTCAGGTTCGGGGGGCGGTTCCTGCCGATACACTTCGTCGGCGCATTGGCGGAGGGACGGATTCCTTCAGGCGGACTGGGATTGAACTACAACTTCGGCGTGGGGAATGGGCGGCAGACGATCTCGCTTCTGTCGCGCGACGGCGACGCTGGTGATGTGAACTCGAATCGCGCATTCGTTGCGTCGGTGTTCGCACGACCAGCAGGGCTGTACGGACTGCAGGTCGGCGCTTCGATGTACCGGGATAAGGTGTCGGTGGATGTGGCGAACCCGGTGCAGAGCCACTATCGGGAGTGGATTACGTCGGGACACATTGTGTACGAGAAGGAGTCGCCGGAGGTGTTGCTGGAGTTTGCGAATGTGCGTCACCGGGATCTGCTCAGCAATCAGGTGTGGGACAGCCAGGCGGCGTACGCGCAGTTTGCGTACCGGCTTCCAGGTGTAGCGAAGAAGTTCAAGCCGTACTATCGTTATGAATATATTCATGCGCCGGTTGGGGAACCGGTGTTAGGGGTGCCAAATCTGAAGGGCGGCCAAACGGTCGGAACGCGCTACGACATAACAGATTTCGCGGCGTTTAAGGCGGAATATCGGCACTGGAACCGCACCCAGAATGAGAAGTTCCAGGGATTCTGGGCGCAGACGGCTTTCACTTTCTAGGCAGATGACAATGAAGAAAAGATGGACCGCAAGCTTATTCGTTGTCCTGCTACTCGGCGGGTTGGTAACGGCGTGTTTCGGACAAGCGCCGAAATCGACGGCCGATATTGCCGTGGTGGTGAATCCGGATACGCCGGTCACGGACATGAACCTCGCCGAGGTAAGGAAAGTGTTTCTGGGTGAGCGACAGTACTGGAGCAGCAAGATGCCGGTGATCCTGCTGGTGAGGGCTCCCATCGCGCGCGAACGCGACGTGGTGCTGCGGAAGATCTACCAGATGAGCGAAAGCCAGTTCAAACAGTTCTGGGTGGCGAAGATCTTCCGGTCGGAGGCGGTGTCGGCGCCAAAGATTGTGTATTCGTCCGATATGACGAACCAATTGTTGCTGGCAGTGCCGGGGAGTATCGGTTTCATGGATGCGAAAACGGTCGCGCCGGGCCTGAAGATCGTCAAGATCGAGGGGCGATCGCCGGGAGAGGCGGGGTACCCGCTGCGGTAAAGAAGTTATGAATCTCCGTAAGCGCATTGTCTTTTCGTTCGGCGGCATCATCGTGCTGTTTGGAATGGCGGTGGCGGTGTACCTGTGGACGGCCGTACTCCGCAACCAGACGATGGAGTCGCTGGACCGGGCCTTGAAAAGACAGGTGCTGATCAGCGCGGTACGACAGGATGTGGATAACCTGCACAAGCAGGTGGCGATCCTGGGAGAGATGGATTTTGGATCGGGGATGTCGGCGACCTCGCCAGAGGTGCGACGGAGCTTTGCGCAGCACACGCAGGAAGTTGCAGACCGCCTCAAGGAACTCGAAACGCTGACTGACGAGTCCGAGCAAGCGCAGATCCATGACATTCAGAACACGTATCAGCAACTATCGAGAGCGTGGAAGGGCTTCTACGAATATCTCGGCGTGGAACAGGCTTGGGCGCTGGCAAACATTCTGAAGGCGGATCCGCTCAGTATGCGTCTGCAGACCGAGCTGCTGCCGAATTTTGAAAAGGCGGAGCAGCAACGGGTACGCCGAGCGGAAGAGCGATTCAAGCGGGTGCAGAAGCTGACTTTCCGGCTGAGTATTGCGATCTTTCTGGTTTCCGGCATGCTGGCGACGGGAGTTGCTTTCGCGATTACGCGGCATATTGGACATGGATTCAAGGTCCTGAAGCATGGGACAGATGTCATCGGCAATATGAACCTCGAGCACCGGATCGTGTGGCCGGGCGAGGATGAGTTGGGCGACTTCGCGCGGTCGTTCAATGAGATGGCCGACCGGCTGGCGATTGCGAGAGACAAACTGCAATGGCAGGCGGAGGAGATTGCGCGACGTCAGCAACACGAACTGGAACTGGCGGCGACCATCCAGCAGGGACTGATGCAAGTGCGGATGCCGGACATTCCCTTCGCGAAGATCACCGGGAAGAACCTTTCATGTACGCAGATTGGCGGCGACTTCTTCGACGTGGTAAACACGACGGAAGGCCTGGCGGTCATCATCGCGGATGTGAGCGGGAAGGGAATCTCGGCCGCGATCATGGCGTCGCTGTTGCAGGGAATGATCCGTTCGGAGCTGGCAGCGCACCAACCGCTGCACAAACTGCTGGAGAATGTGAACTGGTTCCTGACTCAGCGCGATGTGGGCGGAAAATACGCGACCCTGAGCGTTTTGCGAGTGACGCCGTGCGGCGAAGTGGAGTACGTGAACTGCGGACACATCCCCCCGGTGTTGATCAGGAACAACAAGGTCATGCGATTGGATGCCTCGGCGAACGTTCCCGTAGGGCTGCTGGAGAACATGACGTTCGACTCGGCAAGCTTCACGATACAACCGGGCGACCGGATCATTATGGTCACGGACGGAGTGACGGAGGCTTCCAATTCGGAAGACGAGTTCTTCGGAGAAGACCGGCTGGAGAAGGTGGCAGCGAATTGCAGTTCCTACGAGACGGTGTTCGAGGAATTGCACCGGTTCTGCGCGGGAACTCCGTTCAATGACGACTGCACGGTGGTGGAACTCTCCTATAGCGGAGAGATGATGCAGGCGGCCCGCAGCACAGCCGTGAGAGCCGCAGTCTAGAATTCCCTCACTTTTCAAGGTTTTTCGTGCGCACAAAGCCGCCTGAAACTATTTTAATGTTAAAGCATCTATATATCCTGTAGCGAGGAAATACAGGAGGCAGACGATGATCACGATTCGACCGGCAAAAGAAAGAGGACATGCGAACCACGGATGGCTGGACACGTACCACACGTTCTCGTTCAGCAGCTATTACGATCCGAAGCACATGGGATTTCGCAGCCTGCGCGTGATCAACGATGACAAGGTTGCGCCGGGATACGGCTTTGGCACGCATCCGCATAACGACATGGAGATCGTGACCTATGTTCTGGAGGGCGAACTGGCGCACAAGGACAGCATGGGTACCGGGTCAACGATTGTGCCGGGCGAGGTGCAGAGGATGTCGGCAGGAACCGGCGTGCTGCACAGCGAGTTTAACCACTCGAAGATCGACGAAGTTCACCTTCTCCAGATCTGGATTCTTCCCGAAAAGAAGGGCCTGGAGCCAAGCTACGAGCAAAAGTTCTTTGCCGACGAAGAGAAGCTGAACAAGTGGCGCGTGGTGGCTTCGAGAGATGCACGGGAGGGTTCGGTGACGATCCACCAGGACGCCGCGATCTACGCGACGTTGCTCGAGGACGGTAAGGACGTGGAGTACCGACTGGAGAAAGGGCGCCATGCGTGGCTGCATGTAGCCACGGGGTCGGTCAAACTGAACGGCAAGGTGTTGAACGCCGGAGACGGAGCGGCCATGAGCGATGAATCGGAAGTGAAACTGACGGGCGCTACCACGGGCAAAAAGGCTGAAGTACTACTGTTCGACCTGGCCTAAAAACGAAAAGGCGAAGCACGCTCGAGCGATGAACGTGCTTCGCCTTTTTTAATTCCAGAACCTATTTCTGAGGCTGCTCGCCTTCGCGGACGGCGGACTTGAAGGAACGAATCCCTTCGCCGAGTCCCTTGCCGAGTTCCCCGATCTTGCGGGGGCCAAAAATCAGCAGCGCGATACCCAAGATAATCAAAAGCTCCGGCATACCGAGTTTGCCAAACATGTATTGCTCCTTGCCGGCGCACGTCAGGAAACCGGGCCGCCGGGTACTTGACCATTGAATCCCGGAGGTTCACATCCGGGAAGTGATAATTATCACACGCCGGAGTGACTCTCAGTCCGCCGCGAGCACAAATCGCGCAGCAGCGGGCATTTCCTGGGGTAAATCCCCGAGCGCACGGTACAGAACGGGAGCAAGGCGGTCGGAGTCTGCGAGGAATCCGTCGTGGCCGTGATCACTAGTCAGCTCAGAGTACCGCGAACGTATGCCTTCGCGGCGCAGACTGTCGTGAAGGTGACGAATGCCGGCCGCCGGGAAAAGCCAGTCGCTGGATATCCCAACCAGGTCAACCTGAATGCCATGCCCTGCAAGTCGGCGATACGCGGTGTCTCCCGGCGCAGGGACGTCCCAGGTGTCCATCAACTTGGTAATGGTGATGTAGGTGTTGGCGTCGAAGCGGTCGAGGAATATTTCCTGCTGGTGGTCGAGGTATCCGGCGACGTCGAAGCGACCGGTGACGGACGAGAACGGATCTTCGCCATTGCGGTTGGGGCGCCGTCCGTAACGCTCGTCGAAGAGCTGACCGGACTTATAAGAGCACATCGCCAACGCACGGGCTGCGCCAAGACCCTTGGCAGGCTGCTGCTCGTAACGGCCGTTGTTCCAGGCAGGATCGTTCCAGATGGACTGGCGCTGGAGGTGATTTAGGGCAAGTCCGAGCGCGTTGAGCGGAGCCACACCGATGGCGACTGCCCGGGCGATGCGGTCCGGGAAAAGCAACGCCCAGTTCAGAGCCTGCATGCCACCGATCGAACCTCCGACCGCCGCATAGAGGCGCTTGATGCCGAGATGGTCGAGGAGCGCGGCCTGAGTGCGCACGATGTCACTGATGGTGACGAGAGGAAAGTCGGGGCCGTACTTCCGACCCGTGGCCGGGTTGATGGACGTCGGTCCGGTGGATCCGTAGCAGGAGCCGATAATGTTGATGCCGAGGATGGCGTAACAATTGGGATCGAACGGCAGCCCGGGGCCGAGTAGTTCGGGCCACCAGTCACCCACACGGGCAGAACCAGAGAGCGCGTGACAGATAAGGATGACGCGATCCCGATTCTTCTGGAGATCGCCATAGACCGCATAGCGGAGCGTGACGGACGAAAGTTCGCCGCCACGCTCCAGCGTACATGGTCCCGCGAGCGTGAAATCCGCTTCGACGGTTGGTTCCAGTTTGGGTTTGGCGTTTTGCGCCATCTATCGTGCTCCTACGGGCTGTCCTTGACCGGTGGGCGAGCCCTGGGTTGCGGCGACAAGCGCCTGATCGATGTCGGCGATGATGTCTTCGAGGTCCTCGATACCGACCGACAATCTTACTAAATCGGGAGTTACACCCGCAGCCTGCTGCTCTTCCTCCGTCAACTGCTGGTGAGTGGTGGACGCCGGATGAATGACCAGCGACTTTGCGTCACCAATGTTGGCCAGAAGGCTGAACAGCTTCACGGAGTTGATAAATGTTTTTCCCGCTTGAAAGCCGCCCTTAATTCCAAACGTCAGCAGTGAGCCAGCACCCTTCGGCAGATACTTCTGCGCGAGTTTGCTGTAAGCGCCGGAAGAAAGGCCCGGGTAGTTCACCCACTCGATCGCCGGATGCTGCTGAAGATGCTTCGCAACGGCCAATGCGTTTTCCGAATGACGCTGCATGCGGAGATGAAGCGTTTCGATCCCCTGCAAAAGCAGGAAGGCATTGAAGGGGGACAGGCAGGCGCCGGTATCGCGCAGTCCCTGCACGCGCGCTTTCAGGATGAATGCCAACGGCCCGAACGCTTCGGTGTAAGAGACGCCGTGATAGGACGGATCGGGCTCAACGAAATCGGGGAAACGTCCGGACGCTTTCCAGTCAAACTTGCCCGCGTCAACAATGATGCCACCGATGGAGTTCCCGTGCCCCCCGAGGAACTTGGTGGCGGAGTTGATCACAATGTCGGCGCCGTGCTCGATCGGACGAACCAGTGCCGCCGAGGTGGTGGTGTTGTCGACGATGTAGGGAAGCCCGTGTTCATGAGCGATGGCGGCGATCTTCTCGAGGTCGACGATGTCGAGCTTGGGGTTGCCGAGCGTTTCGGTGAAGACGGCCTTGGTGCGATCGGTGATGGCGGCGCGAAGTCCGTCGTAATCCTGCGGATCGACGAACTTGACCTTAATGCCGTATTTCGGAAGCGTGTGATGGAACAGGTTGTGGGTGCCGCCGTAAAGCGATGTCGAAGAGACGATTTCGTCCCCGGCGGTAGCGAGCGTGGTGATGACGAGCGTTTCCGCAGCCTGGCCGGAAGAGACGGCAAGTCCGGCGGCGCCTCCTTCGAGAGCGGCCACACGCTTCTCGAAGACGTCTGTGGTGGGGTTCATGATGCGCGTGTAGATGTTGCCGAATTCCTTCAGGCCGAAGAGGCGCGCGGCATGATCGGCGTCGTCAAAGACGTAGCTGGTCGTCTGATAGATCGGGACCGCACGCGACTTGGTAGTTGGGTCGGGCGACTGTCCTCCGTGGATGGCGAGCGTTGCGATACCGGGCTGGCGTTCCTTATTGTTGGCGGGCATGTCGTATGTCTCCTTTGCTGTCCTCTAATTCAAAATCGGAAAATGTACGGGTGCTTTGACGAGAAAATCAGCGCGGCTTAATTCGTCGAGTGCTTCACGCAGAACGGAAGCGCCGCATGGTTCGAGGGTCACGACAAAGGGAAGTTCCGCCTTGGCGAACCCGGATTTCTGGAGGATGGAGTCAATGTTGATGCCACGCTGGGCGAGAGCGGAAGCGATGGTGGCGATGATACCGGGACGATCTTTTAGGATGAAACGAACATAGTGTGGAGTAGTGAAGTCGCTGCTGGTACGAACTGGCTTGGCGTCGATTGCGGCGAGCCAGTTGGCATGAGAACGGCCATCGGCGGCTGCAACGACATCGGAGATTACCGCGACTGCCGTGGGATGTCCGCCGGCACCGTGTCCAAGAAACGCGGTGTTGCCGCTGTACTTGCCGCTCGCGACAACCACATTCTGGCTGCCTTCCACCCGCGCGAGGGCGGAGCTTTGCGGAACCAGCGCCGGTTCGACGGCGGCGAAGAGCTTGCGTCCGTCGAGTTGCGCGCGCGAGACCTGTCGAATGGTGCTGTTGAGCTGGCGCGCGTAAGCGAAGTCGATGGCCTCGACGGAGCTGACCGGTGTCTTGCGAATCGAGTTCGGCGATACGTGAGCGTTGAGACCGACCTGCGCGAGAATCGCGAGCTTAGCGGCGGCATCGTCACCATTGATGTCGGCTGACGGGTCGGCTTCGGCAAACCCGAAGGTCTGCGCTTCCTTAAGCGCAACATCGAAGCTGACGTTGGCGGATTCCATACGGCTCAGGATGTAGTTGCAGGTCCCGTTGAGAATGCCGGAGACGCCAACCAGACGATCGCCGGCAAGTCCTTCCTTGACTCCGTTGAGTACCGGTACGCCTCCGGCAACGGATGCCCCGAAAAGAAGCTGCGCCCCGTAGTCGCGCGCGATCTGGGACAGTTCGCGTCCGCGATGCGCGATGAGCTGCTTGTTAGCTGTGATGACGGTTGTGCCGCGCTGGAGTGCGCGACGCACCCAGGCTTCGGCGGGATCGAGCCCGCCTATGGCTTCAATGATGATGTCGGCATCGGAGGTGAGAACGTCGTTGACGTCGGCGGTCCAGGTGAGTTCGTCGGGTGTCCAGGAGACCCGCTTGGAGTCGATGTTGCGATTGAATATGTGAGTGAGGCGGAGTCGCGGATCGAGGTTGTAAGAGAGGATCTCCGCGACGGAACGTCCGACGGTGCCGAACCCGAGGATTGCCACAGTGAGTGGGCGGGCATGGGGGACGACATCTCGAACGAGTTCTAATTTTGGCTGCGTACTCAAAACTTGCTCCTTTAGCCGCCAAAGCAAAAAGCCCATCGCCTTTTGGTTTGGCGATGGGCTATATGAGACCGGTATAACTTTTACATTAGGTCAGAAGCTCCTCTCGCCGGAACGTACAGATGTGCATACACATGGCCATGGTGGTAATTCGGCCCTGCGCAAGCACCGCGTTCTGCGAGATGAAACTCATGGATTGTGAGGTTAAGGGCAATTCCTCACATTGTCAAATAAGAAGAACTTTGAGCCGCTAAAAGTCGCAGCAGAAGGGGATTATTCGACACCGAGCAGTTCAGGCTCGAGCAAACGGATCTTCGGTGGCTTGCTCGGTTTGTGCTGAACGCGCTCGAAGTGTTCGTGCCGACCCTCCCACTGGGAGTAGGCGGGATTCTTGATCTTGATCCAGGTGGTAGCGGTGGAGTTCGGCAGGTACGAGCCATGCTTCCATTTGGCGACGATACCTTCGAGGTCCTGTTGGCAGGCGAATTCGAAGAGCTGCTGACCTTCGCGATCGAGGTGGTCACTGTAAAGCACGCGCGACGGAGCGGCCGGGATGATGCTGCGCAGGATCTCCTTACGTTTGAGGAGAGGCTGGTCGCGGAGGTCGCGTCCGTTCAGCCAGAGCAGGTCAAAGGCGTAAAAGTAGGGGTCTCCGCGGCGATAGAGAAGCTCGTTGAACTGAGAGCGGCCATCGGAATCGAGGCAGACGATTTCTCCGTCGAGCACGGCGTCCTCGACATTCAGATGCCTGCCGATCCAATTCGAGAGTTCGCCGAATGACTTATAGGCATTGCCTCGACGGGAGAGCAGGCGAGCGGTGCCGGCTTCGACATAGGCTAGGCCACGGAAGCCATCGTGCTTGATTTCGAAAACCCAGTCGGGGTGGCTGAATGGATCAGGGCGCCGAAAGAGCGCCATGGGCTGAAAAAATGCTGGTAACTGGGACACTGGTTCCATTGTACCGGATCAGGCGCAATGCTGTGCGGCAGGTACAATGGATGCTTCCATCCATGACTTACGACGCCATCCTGCTGGTTTCCTTTGGTGGTCCGGAGAAGACGGAAGACGTGCTTCCGTTTCTGGAGAACGTGTTGCGCGGACGCAACGTACCCCGCGAAAGAATGCTCGAAGTGGCGGAGCACTATTACCACTTTGGGGGCAAGAGTCCCATCAACGACCAGAACCGCGCGTTGATCCAGGCGCTGTTGGCAGAGTTGAAGGCGCACGGCGTGCTGCTGCCGGTCTATTGGGGGAACAGGAACTGGCATCCGATGCTCGCGGATACGCTTCGGCAGATGAAGCGAGACGGAATCAGGCGGGCACTCGCGTTTGTGACGGCGTCGTACAGTTCGTATTCGAGCTGCCGTCAGTATCGGGAGAATATCGAGGCGGCGCGAGCCGCGGCGGGGGAGGGCGCTCCAGCAATAGAAAAGATCAGGGCCTACTTCAATCATCCGGGCTTCGTGAACGCTGTGTTGGATCGTGTGCGTGTTGCTCTGGAGAAGCTTGCGCCGGAGCAAAGGAGCGATGTGCACATCTGCTACACGGCGCACAGTATTCCTACGTCGATGGCGGATGGCTGCAAGTACGTGGAGCAACTGACGGAGGCATCGCGGCTGGTTTCAGAGCGGCTGGGGCGGAGCGGCGATCCACTGGTGTTTCAAAGCCGGAGTGGGCCTCCGACACAGCGTTGGCTTGAGCCGGACATACTCGATCATTTGAAGGCAGTACACGCGCAAGGGAAGAAGAACGTGGTGATCGTACCGATCGGGTTTGTTTCCGACCATATGGAGATCATCTACGACCTGGATATCCAGGCGCGGGAAATGTGCGATCAGCTTGGCCTGACGATGGTGCGGGCGGAGACAGTGGGAACGCATCCGTGGTTCGTGAGGATGATACGAGAGCTGGTGGAGGAGCGAATACACAAGTGGGAGCGGCGTCCGGCGCTGGGACTGCTGGGACCGAGTCACGATGTGTGTCCGCTGGATTGCTGTCCCGCACCGGCGATGCGGGCGCGGCCGTAGGTCAACCGCCGTAGGTCAACTGAAGATCCGAGTTATCCCTTCCTGCAAAACCAAGACGCGGTCGGTGAGACCGAAACGCTTTGCTTCGTGCTCGAGCTTCTGGACAGGCTCGTCCATGGGTTCGTGCGAGAGGCGGAAGGTGCCGTAGTGCATGGGCACCATCCAGCGGGCGTTCATGTCGCGGAAGGCCTGGACGGCGTCTTCGGGGCTGGTGTGCACATTGCGAAACGACGGCGGGTTGTAAGCGCCGATGGGAAGCAGGGCAAGTTCGGGTTGAAGGCGACGGCCGATCTCGGCGAAGCCGTCGAAGTAGGCGGTGTCGCCGGAGTGATAGAACGAGTGCTTGCTTGACTTCACGACAAAGCCACCGAATCCACGATGCATGTCGCGGATGACGCGCGCGCCCCAGTGCCTGGAGGGAGTGTGAGTGATGGTGAGTCCGTGGGTATGGCACTCCTCCCACCATGCAAGCTCAACAATTTTGCGGAAGCCGAGATCGGAGACGAGATCGCTCACGTGCTCGGGGACCATCAGCAACGGGGCCCGACCAGTCAGACGGTGAGTGTGGCGCACGATGGCGCGCAACGAGGGCCGATGCAGGTGGTCGAAGTGAGCGTGCGAGACCATCACGATGTCGATAGGGGGAAGATCGCGGACCTTCACGCCGGGTCGACGCAGGCGCTTGAGGACGAAGATCCACTTGGCGTAATTGGGATCGATGACGATATTCTGCCCGCCGATCTGGATCAGGAAGCTGGAGTGGCCGATAAAGGTGACGGCCATTTGTCCGGTTTTGGCGAGAACCGGCTTGCTGGACTTGCCGGTGCGGCGGGTAATGGCGGAATGGCGCACCAGCTTGGAGAATTGCCGGGCCTTATTGCGGATTGAGATGTTCAACATCGCGAGTCCCTACATTAGACGCTAGTTCTTGGAGCAGAGGTTCAGGTGACTCGAAATTGTTGTTGTGATGGCGCGGTGCTTGACCAGATTACACACCTCATATCTAATCCGAATCATTCCACTTTGCGAGGAAAACTTTGCGCGTTGCATACCTGGGACTGGGAATCATGGGCCACGCCATGGCCGGCAACCTGGCGAAGAAGGGTTTTGAAGTAACTGTTTGGAACCGCACACCGGGAAAAACCGTCGAGGGCGCGAGCACTGCGTCCACACCGGCTGAGGCTGCTCAGGGGAAGGACGTGGTGTGGATGTGCGTGTCTGATACCGCGGCCGTCGAGCAGGTGTTGTTTGGGGAGAACGGCGTGGAGAAGTCGCTCACGCCGGGAATGATCGTGGTGGATTCAAGCACCATTTCTCCAGCAGCGACGCGGGACTTTGCGGCTCGAGTGCGCGCCAAAGGCGCAGAGTACGTCGATGCACCTGTAACGGGCTCGAAAATCGGGGCTGCAGACGGAACCCTGGTGTTTATCGTGGGCGGCAGTGACGAGACGATCGACAAGCTGAGTCCACTGTTTGACTCGATGGGAAAAGCCGTGGTGCGCATGGGCGAGAACGGCAAGGGACAGACGGCGAAGATCGGGATGAACCTGATGATTGCGCTGATGTACGAAGGCTTTGCCGAGGCACTCGTGCTCACGTCCAAGCTGGGACTCGCGCCGGAGAAGTTGCTGGAACTGGTGCAGAGGTCGATGGTGCGATCCGGGGTGACAGATTACAAAGCTCCGTTCGTGCTCAAGAGAGACTTCAGCCCCAATTTCCCACTGCGGCTGATGCACAAGGACATCAAACTCATGCTCGATGCCGCGCAGGAGAACCGCGTGAAACTGCCCGGGTTGCAAACGGTGGAGGAGATCTACGACGTCGCCTCGGAAGAGGGAATGAGCGATCTTGATTACGCGGCGACACTAGAGCTGCTCGAGAAGTGGGCGAAGGTTCAGGTGAAAGGGACAGGGCAGTAAAGCTCAAGCTTCTGGGTCGGCATTGAACTGGTATCCGAGTCCGCGCACGGTAGTTACGTAGCGCGGTTTCGCTGGTTCCGGTTCGATGTACCGTCGCAACCTGACGATGAAGTTGTCGATCGCTCGGGTATCGGTGTCTTCCTTTAAATTCCAGACGTTCTCCAATATTTCCTTCCGAGTGACAGGGCGTCCGTTGTTCTGAATCAAGTAGCGGAAGAGTTCGGTTTCCATCAAAGTGAGCTGGTAAGTTTTCTTTCCCGAGACAAGCTGAAGGCGTTTAAAGTCGATAACCTTACCGTCGAAGGTGAAAGTGTCATCGCGGGCATCGTCCTGTTTCGCGGTGGTATCTTTCGCCTCGGTGGGCGGCTGGGCGGCAACCCATTGCTTGCGCCGGAGCAGACTGTCGATCCGCGCGATGAGGATCTGAAGGTTGAACGGCTTGGGAAGGTAATCGTCGGCGCCGGATTCGAATCCGCGGAGAACATCCTCGGGACGGCTGCGAGCGGTGAGCATCAGGAGCGGGATGTAGTTCCGCGCTATGCGAAGTTCCTTTGCCACGGTGAAGCCGTCTTTGCCTGGCAGCATGACGTCGAGGACGAGCGCGTCAAAAGTGTCGTGCTGATTGAGGAGCCAGGAAAGCGCCTGCTCGCCCGTGTCGGTAATGACGACCGAATAGCCTTCGGCTTCAAGATTGAAACGGAGTCCCTGCGCGAGATGGGCTTCGTCTTCGACGATCAGGATGCGGCTCATACGGAGTAAACCCTCGGGAGTCGAATAA
This sequence comes from Terriglobales bacterium, assembly GCA_035561515.1. Taxonomy (NCBI): domain Bacteria; kingdom Pseudomonadati; phylum Acidobacteriota; class Terriglobia; order Terriglobales; species Terriglobales bacterium. Next base: position 196,617 of record DATMXP010000039.1, read on the forward strand.
TGAATGTACTGCCGCGTCCTTCGCCCAGGCTTTCCGCGTAGGCGTCGCCACCGTGCCTGCGCGCTACGGTGCGGACGATAAACAATCCGAGGCCGGTGCCTTTTACCTGACCCGTCGCTGCGTGGACCCGGTAGAAGCGCTTGAATACGCGCTTGAGTTCGCTGCGGGCAATACCGATTCCAGCATCGCGAACACTGAAGATTACATTGTCGAGCTCATGTGTGGAGAGACGCACTTCGATGTCTTTCTTTGGCCCGGAATACTTCACGGCATTATCGATCAGGTTGGTAACGGCGACGCGGAGTTCTTCCGGATTTCCGAGAACGGTGGTCTCGCTGGATTCCCCAACGAAGCGCAAATCCTGCTCCGAGAGGTTGTGACGAATGCGGGCGAGGTCCACGGCGTCGATGACGATCGCGGAAAAGTTCACCTGCTGCCAATTCTTGTGCGCGCCGTCGCGAAGTTGTCCCGCCTTCAAAACCTGTTCGACGGTTCCGAGAAGACGATCGGTGTCTTCCAGCATGATGCGATAGAACTCACGCTGCTGAGTCTCCGGCACAGTCCGCTGCTGGAGCGTTTCCAGATACAAGCGGATGGAAGCGATGGGAGTCTTGAGCTCGTGAGTGACGGCGTTGAGGAAGCTGTCCTGCTGCTCGTTGCGGCGAATTTCGCGGACCAGGAAGATGGTGTTGAGGACGAGTCCGGCGATGATGACGAAGAAGAAAATGACGCCGAGAACAAGCGCGACAGTTTCGCGCCAGTTGAGAATCATCCAGGTGATGTTTAGGGTGACGGCAAGCCCGACCAGGCAAGCGCCAAGGGTGATGAAGAACGCAATCGCTTTGGTTCGACGGGCGATTCGCATCGCTGGCTTGATTGTAGCGAAACGATCCATCGAAGCAAAAAGAAGCGGGCCCGAAGGCCCGCTGGAAGGAGTATGGGAATTCGTTAGTCTCCGGAAACCGAAGCAAGCTCCGGCTCCGCCTTTGGCATGGTGATGACTTCGGCCGGCTTCAGCTTGGGCAGCTTGATATCCCAGGCGAGCCCGAGCATACGCAGGGCCGAGATGCCGTACCAATTGAGATCGAATTCGTACCAGGCCAATCCGTGTTTTGCCGACTGCGGATGGGCGTGGTGGTTGTTGTGCCAGCCTTCACCGAAGGTGAGCATGGCGACCCAGAAGCTGTTGGTGGAGGTGTCTCCGGTGAGGAAGCGCTGCGATCCCCACATGTGGGTGGCCGAGTTCACTAGCCAGGTGGCATGGAGGCCGATGGTGACACGGAAGAAGATGCCCCAAAGCACCCAGGGAAGTCCGCCAATGGCCAGCAGCACCATTCCGAGCACGACCTGCGGAACCCAGTGCCACTTGCTGAGCCACATGTGGACGGGATCTTTGCGGAGGTCGGGAATGTAAGGCGTCAATTCCGCAGAGCTGGCGTGGATAGCTTTGCCGGTGATGATCCAGCCCATGTGGGACCAGAAGCCGCCATCACGAGGCGAGTGCGGATCGCCTTCTTTGTCGGTGTTCTGGTGATGGACGCGGTGCGTGGCGACCCAGAATGCAGGTCCGCCTTCGAGAGCGAGCGTTCCGCAAACCGTAAGGAAGTATTCGATCGGCTTATAAGTCTTGTAACCACGATGGGTGAGCAGGCGATGGTAGCTCATGCCGATGCCGAGACTTCCGGAAACCCACCAGAGAACGGCTGCGAGGGCGACGGCCGACCAACTGAAGTAGAACAGAGCGGCTACGGCGCCGAGGTGAAACATCACCATGAAGAAAGTCGTGAGCTTGCTGATGGGCTCGCGGAATGTGCGGTCTCGTTTGAAAAGGCTCATTTAAGTTGTGTGATTCCCCACGTGTATTGATTACGAAGCTAGCAGGAAGGAGGCGCTGGGTTTGTAATAGTTGTGTAAGAGCAGTCGTTAGTTATTAGTCATTAGTATTTGGCCGTCAGCGATCGCAACGGCGGTGACGTGCACAGACAGGAAAGCCTGTGCCAAATCTCTTGATAGCGGTACCCCTCCCCCTCCCCCCGGTTTTGGCTCCATATAAGAAAACAGAGCAGTTAGAGGTGCGTGGGGCGCTACGTATATGATTCTAAAG